>JBBQCH010000036.1:0-21861 GCA_038318485.1 Geobacterales bacterium | reverse complement strand
GATAATGCAGCGTTTTCCCTCGTGCAAAATGCCGGAAGGAATCAGGTGCAGCACAACCTTCTCATCTCCAACTACCAGGGTATGCCCGGCATTGTTCCCACCTTGATAACGTACGATATCATCGGCATACTCGGTATAGATGTCTACGACTTTGCCTTTGCCCTCATCGCCCCACTGGGCGCCTACTACAACCACGTTTGCCATGTTTACCTGTCTCCCTGGCTTTCTTCGATGAATTTCATAAGTTCCGGATTGGCTAGTTTGGCCTTGTCAACCGGTACAGCAACTCCGTCACTGGTTCGTACGGCATGGAAGTGCTGACAGTCATTACCGACAACCAGCATACAACGGATGTTCATACGGCGGGCGTATTCAAGCGAATGATCATATTCCCGGCAAATAATATCTCTGGCTGTGCTGTATCCCTGTGATCGCAATAATTTGGCAACTTCCAATACGACTCTACGGTCGTCTCGGGCATTGAACAGCAAAAAGTCGCGTGCAGTACTTGCCATAAGTTCCGGTCGCCGATCCAGGGCCTGCAACAGGTTGAGTACATTGAAAGTAAAGCCGGTTGCAGGTGCATCAAATCCGTACCTTGCTGTCAATTTGTCGTAACGGCCGCCGCTGCAAACCGGTTCTCCAAGACCGCTTACAAAGCCTTCAAAGGTAATCCCTGTATGGTAATCCAGACCCCTGGTTTCGCCCAGATCAATTGAAATGTATTCACTGACACCATGGATGTCCAGAATATCCAGAACCTGACTCAGGTTTTCCAGTGCGGCCAACGACCTAGGATTTGAAACAACTTTTCTTGCTTCCTGAAGAATATCGCAGCCGCCAAACAATCTTGGTAGAGCACTTATCTCGCGACCTGATTCCGGTGCTACTGAGTTGGTTTTCAGCACAGCCGATACGGCAGAAATGTCTTTTCTGGAAACCGCTTCACGAAGTTCCTGCAGAGCCAAACCGCTTAGGCCGGAGGCCTGCATTACACCATGACAAAACTCAACTTGGCCCAGATCAATCTTGAAGTTGTCAAGCCCCAGTTGCTTCATGGCTTCGATGGCCATGACAATTGTCTCGGCATCCGCTTCTGGAGACTCAAGTCCGATCAGCTCAACACCGGACTGGAACATTTCGCGACTGCGGCCGGTCTGTATCTCGGTTTGACGAAGCACACGACCACTGTAACAGAGACGATGTGGTAGCGGCCAATCTGCCAGCCTGTTCGCTACGATACGCGCAACCTGAGGGGTTATATCTGGAGGGAAGGCCAGCAGTCTGCCGGTCTGGCGGTCATCGAAGCGATAGGTCTTGCCTTTTAGCTCGTCCCCCATGCCGATAGCCAACACGTCTTCATATTCAAGATTTGGAGTGATAATTCGCCGGAAACCCCAAAGCTCGAAGACTTTCAAAAGTCGGCTTTCAATATATCCGATTTTAGCTGTAGTATCGGGTAAAAAGTCACTGACACCACGGGGAAGAGATATGTCATTGGCGGAATGGCTCATTCTACCTTCTTTACGGCCAGTGAAGATGCACCACGGGTTGATATGCCAGGCCTTTGAACCGTTTGTAGAATAAGCAATTCATTATGTGTCTCATCGTAGAAATAATCAGGCATATAGTTCTGCGTTTCGCGGGTACGCCATTTTTCTACCAAGCTGGATCCGTTCCATATCATGCAATAGACCGCACCCTTCTTGTATGAACGTGCGTTTCCAAGAACCCAGAAACCATCATTTCTTCCAACTAAAACTTCGCCTTTGGAAGTTACCTGGATACGCTGGTTCATAAAAATCCAGCGGAAATTATCGCCTGTGACACGTACATTGTCCGGATCTTCCCTCTGGAAGTACAATTCAGACCCACCGAACTTGTCGTTACTGCGCCATAGCTCGTTATGAGTAGAATCATAAACAATCAGGTAATTGTCCGGATTGATCACGATTGTAAAAACGGCACCGGTGGAGTCATGAAACTGGTTGAAGGTATAGATGTTTCCATAGCGAGGCATCTTGATGGGGTTTTTTAAAGACACCGCATTTCCGGATAATGATGCTTCATATACATCTCCGAAAAAGTCGACGTCCCGTCCCATGCCTTGTGCATAAAGCTTGACGGGGGCACCGGCTACCGAAAATACACGAAAGAAATACGGTATGTTATCGGTCAGTTTTATCAGTTTATCACCCTTAACCTGCCAAACCTGAGAAGAAATATCACTGCCCCGGATTATGCTGACATAAAGTTCCGTGTTGTTACCTGTTGTTATGGCATCCAGGGAAACTATCTTCTCGTTTGGCCCCAGTTCAACGTCAGCAATCAACTTCATATCCTGAGATTTAAGGTAATAGGAAAAGCGACGGTTCTCAGCCATGAAAATCTGTCGGCTGCCATCCTGAAGTGGAGCACCCAGAGTCATTATATTGGCTGCACCCGTCAGTCGCTTACTGGTCCATCCGCTGAGGTCACCCTGTTCATAGTCGTGTGGTTTGATGAATTCGGGATTAAAGGCCGGTTTCGACAGGTCGGTTTTGATGATGTCCTTCTTGTGAGGAACCACCGCTGCAGGTGCTGCTGATGGTGGACTTGAGTCGTATTGCTTGGAAAGTTCTGCAGAAAGTTTTTCTGCAAGCTTGCCGATCGAGGGTATTAACTCATCTTGACTTTCACCTTGTACGAAAGCACGTGTCACCGTTTTCCCAGTGGATGTTTTTGCCAGAGCGTCCACACTGAAAACTTTGCCAATTGTCACGTACGTACCGCTAACGATTATATCTGCTTCAGCAGCGCTGGCGACAGACTTGATCTGATCATTGTTCAGGCGCGAGGCAAGAAGAGTCTGAAGGGTTAATTTCATCTCGTCTTTGTTGGCAGCACCAACAGCATTGATATCAGTCACAAAAACTTTTAGCTGGGCAGCAATCGCAGGCATTGCAAGGAACGGAGCAAGCAGGACAGTGCAGATGATAACAAGTTTCCTCATGGAACCCCCGATTCTAATAGTGAAGCCGGCGAATTATCGCAAAATATGCTACCCATGTCAAAAAAAAAGGGTGTCAACAAAAGTTCTACGACTGCAGAAACGCTTTTTAACGAGTGCTGCCGGTGGCCGGGACGATTTCGTCGCTGAGCTTTTCAGGTGATTCTGTCGTTATAGTTGTTGCCTCACCAGATTCGGAGGTTTTTGGGAGCGTAGTAATATTTAATGATGCCGGTACCTCTGCCAGTGCAGGGGCTGGCTGAGTTTTAACTGGCTTAGGGACATCTGACGGGCCGGGGCTAGCCAGCTCTTTTGCCGTTGTTGTATTTTTTGTGCCATTGCCGAGATCATATTTTACCAGTGAGACAATTTCATCAAACTGTTTGCCGTAGGATTCAGGCTCAGCAGTCTCACGCAACATCCAGTCTGTCTGTTTCTTTTCTAACGTCCGGCGGATACCGTCCAATGTTTTAAATTTCAATTCGGTGCTTTTTGACTGGTTAGCGTCAGACTCGCTAAAATCCGGGTATTGAAGGTTAACTAGCGGTGAATAGGATAAAATCCGCTGTCTGAAATTGGGATACTCCCAAAGAACGGTGCCGTTTGCATCCAGTATCTGGGCAGCCAGTGTCAGGTAATTATAGTCGGATTCAAGTGAGTTGAGTAAATCTCTGGAATATATCTTGTCGCTTCTGGTCAAGCCGCTGATGATTATCAACATTACAGCATCCAGGTTGTTTTTTTGAATATAGCTGCGCAATTCTTCGTTTTTCCAAAAGTATTTGTTGTATTGAATTCCTGCATCGTCGCGTCTTTCGCGTCTGAATACCAGAGAACCGAACAGTTGGCCGGGGTCGTTGTCCAAAAGGGCTACTGTTTGGAAATTTCCGGTAGCTTTGAGTTTGCGGGTCAGTTGCTGCTCATATTTGCGATCTAAATCGTTAACAAGCTGGATCAGTAAATCTTTCTGTGGATGCCTGATGTCGGAATCAGTATCTATAATAATCGGTGCTACACCGAGGTTTTTGACCTTGTCAGCAAAATTATCAGTCGGGATGTTGTAATAATTTTTGGCACAACCGCTTACAAATATGGCTGCCAGCATCCCGCACAGAAATAATCTTCTCATAAAACCTCCTCATCGAAGAACTGAAATAACTTGTAATCAAGAAGTGACTTATAGCAGATGGGACGTTAGTTTTCCAGACATTTGATAAATAGACTAATTGGTAGTAGCATCTTTACGCCTTTCAAATTGATTGACAAGGGAAGCGCTAATTTCGTATTGTTTCACAATTAAACCTGCTTATCGAGAGTGGTGGAGGGAAAGGCCCTGCGAAGCCACAGCAACCGGCCATTAAGGCGTCAGGTGCTAAATCCTGCCGAAAGGCAAAGATGAGAGGTGTGTCGTTATTGTTTTCGGCCCCTTCTCATCATATTTGTGCGAAGGGGCTTTTTCATGTCCGTCGGTATTGTAGAGGAACAATCGAAGACCTTTGAATCCGGTATTCGCCTGGACAGCGGTCGGATACTCGCGCCAATCACACTGGTCTATGAAACTTACGGTTCTCTTAACGAAAAGCGCTCCAACGCCATCCTTGTTGAACACGCCTGGACCGGAGATGCCCATCTGGCAGGCAAACGAAGTGATTCAGAGAGCAAGCCCGGTTGGTGGGATGCTATTGTCGGACCTGGCTGCCTCCTGGACACGGATCGTTATTTTATCATTTGCTCGAATGTAATCGGATCCTGCTACGGTTCAACCGGCCCGAAATCCATCAACCCCAAAACCGGCAAGCGCTACAACCTTTCATTTCCGGTCATAACTGTCCGTGATATGGTTCGTGCCCAGAAACTACTGTTAGATGCACTGGAAATCAGTAAACTTGTGACAGTCATGGGCGGCAGTATGGGGGGGATGCAAGCACTTGAGTGGGCGACCCAGTATCCTGACAGCATCGCCTCCGCCGTTGTACTCGCTTCGACGCCCCGTCCGTCACCACAGGCCATATCTTTGAATGCGGTGGCCCGCTGGGCAATCTTTAATGACCCAACCTGGCGCAAGGGAGAATATAAGCATAATCCCAAAGATGGCCTTGCATTGGCACGCGGTATAGGTCACATTACTTTTCTGTCGGATGAGTCGATGAATGCCAAATTCGGCCGCCGTTTTTCAGCCAAGGATGGTCAGTTTGATTTCTTCGGACAGTTTGAGGTTGAACGTTACCTGAATTACAACGGCTATAACTTCGTGGACCGCTTTGATGCCAACTCTTTTCTTTATCTGGCTAAATCACTTGACCTTTATGATATCGCCTGGGGTTACGAGTCGATGGCTGAGGCCTTCAGTCTGGTGAAGGCGCCGATCCAGTTCTTTGCCTTTACCTCTGACTGGCTCTACCCCGCTTATCAGACGGAAGAAATGGCCACTTGTTTGAAAGAGTTGGGGAAACCGGTCGAATACCACCTGATTACTTCTGCTTATGGTCACGACTCTTTTTTGCTGGAACATGAAACCTTTGCACCATTGGTGCGCAGTTTTCTGAATGGTGTTCAAAGTGCTGATTAGCCAAAGTATGAATAATCCGTGCGCTGAATTCAATGGAACGCCACTATTCAGAAAATTGCGACACGGGGTTGGCAAGGCCATTGCCGACTTTGATCTGGTCGAAAACGGTGATCGTATTGCTGTGGCCGTGTCCGGCGGTAAGGATTCCTACACTCTGCTGCTTCTGCTGGAAGATTTGAGGCGGAGAGCCCCGGTTTCATTTGAATTGGTTGCAATAAATATTGATTCCGGGTATCCCGGCTTCCGAACGGATGTTATAGAAGGTTTTTTGCGTGACAATCTCTTTGACTATCGCATGCTGCCTACTGAACACTATTCAATAATTCAGGAAAAACGACGTCCGGGGTCATCCTACTGTTCAATCTGTGCCCGGCTGAAAAGGGGTGCCCTCTATGAAATGGCACAGACTCTGGGGTGCAACAAGTTGGCTCTGGGACATCATCAGGATGATTTCATAGAGACACTGCTTATGAACCAGTTTTTTGTAGGCTCGCTCAAGTCAATGGCCGCTTCAATGCTGGCCGACAACGGTCTTACAAAAGTAATACGGCCTTTGGTGTACGTTTTGGAAGAGGATATTATCAGCTTTTCCAGGCAAGTGTCCCTCCCGGTCGTCTGTTGCTGCTGTCCGGTTTGCGGTACAGCAGATCTTCAGCGTAAAAAAATGAAAAAGCTGCTTAAAGACCTTCAGACGGAAATTCCCAACATCAAAAGCAGTCTGCTGCATGCACTCTCAAATGTGCATCCCCGCCATCTTCTTGACCTGTCTCTGCGACGCGAAGAATCCTTTACTGGAAAGTAATAAACTTTTTGATTCTGGTTGCGATTTTTGATCATTATCCCGAAATCATTCAGTAAATCAACTGCTGAGTAATATCCACCGGCAACCACTACCGCTATTACTGCTACTGTTATCGCTTCCATCTGCTGCCCACTGCAATTGTAATGCTGGAAGCATAACATACTGGTGCGACAGAATAAGTCATTCCGTACTTTGCTAATTTTATTTATAATCTGGAATGCCAGTTACACTTATCAGGCGGGTTGATCTGTCTTGTGCTATTGCTGGTGTTGGAGGTAGGGATAGAACTGGATGGTTTTCAGGAGAACCCTGGGGTATTAATTCGAACGTGTATCATGGTTCTCCGCGTTCGCCGTCACCCGAGAGCATGACGAGGTCTACGCGGCGGTTTTTTGCACGTCCTTCAGGGGTTGCATTGGCTGCAATTGGACGGAATTCGGCGTAACCGGTGGCTGAAATTTTGTCAGGGTCTACATCGAAATTTTTAAGAAGGTATTTGAGACCGTTAGTTGCGCGTGCGGTGGAAAGCTCCCAGTTTGATGGAAACTGGGCTGAATTGATTGGAACATTGTCAGTATGTCCCTCAACGCGCAACGGATTATTATATTGGGTCATTACTTCGGAAATAGTGTTGATCAGGTCATATGCTTCAGGTTTGATAGTGGCCTGGCCCGAGTTAAAGAAGCCCGCTTCCTTAAGGCTAACAATCAGGCCGCGTCGGGTAATTTCGAGTGCAACTTTGTTCTGGGCACCTTGCTTGATCAGGTAGGCTTCGACGGAAGCTTTGATCTGGCGAAAGTCTTTTTCTTCGGCACGTGATTTGGTCATGCCGCTACGTTGCCTACCGGACGGCGCAATTGACATTTCCGGTTTGAGGGACGGGATTACAGACAGCACTTTTGACGGAATTACATTTACCTTGGGGGCGGTGGCACCGGCACTGACCATGCCGAATGACTCTTTAAGTGACTGCATGACCTCTTCGACCTTTTTTTTGTCACTCTGGCCCATGGCGTACAGAACAACAAAAACGGCAAACAGCAGAGTGATGAAGTCGGCGTAGGAAACAAGCCAACGCTCGTGGTTTACGTGCTTTTCGGGTTCTTTTTTGATTGCCATGACTGTTTAGTGACCGCCCACGAATGCCTTCAGTTTCTGCTCAATGAAATGAGGATTCTCGCCGTTCTGTATCGCAATCAGTCCTTCCAGAATCATGATCCGGCGCAGCATTTCTTCTTTCATCCGTATTTTAAGCTTCGTTCCAATCGGCAGGCAGACAACATTGGCAATAATCAGTCCGTAAATGGTGGCAACGAAAGCGACGGCGATACCACCTCCCAGTTTGGAGGTGTCGGACAGGTTGCCCATGACGTGGATCAGACCGAGAACCGCTCCGATAATACCAATTGTCGGAGAGAAACCACCGGCAGCTTCATAAAACTCAATCGTATGCTTGGTATGGTCCTCAAAAGCCATTATGTCCGCTTCCAGGGTCTCACGTAGTTTTTGCGGGTCAATACCGTCGACTACCAGTGAAATACCCTTTTTAATAAACGGGTCCTTGGCATTCTGTGCTTCCTGTTCCAGTGAAATAAGGCCGTTTCTTCTGGCTTTGGTGGCGTAGTTGAAGATGTCCTTTACGACTCCCTCGTGATCGACTTTGTTAGGTAGAAACGCTCCCTTGACTCCTTTGAGCGCATTTATAATTGCCGGTAGTGGAAAGCAGACAAAGGTTGCGCCGAAAGTGCCTCCCAAAACTATTAAGGCTGCAGTCGGCTGAATAAGTGCCGATATGTGGACACCTTCCAGTGCTGCACCTCCGAAAACCGCACCGAAGGCCATTGCCAAACCAATTATAGTTGCTAAATCCATACCTTAAAAATCCCGACTGTGTAATGGAATACGGTCTTGACCGTCCCTGGAGGGGGAGCAGGTTGTTTCCTTTATGCTTGAAGTCCGCTGGAAGAGATATTCGTGCTGCCTCTTAAGATATTTCCTGCCTTGAGTACCAGCAGCGCGACGTGACACTCTGGAGCGAAAAGTGACAATCCTGCTTATTATTGTGGATGCACGTTCAATGACAATATAGTGATTGCCGTTAAAGAGCGAGATAACAGTATCCGGGGTTTCCTCAATACTGATTATATGATCAGGATTCAGATACATGGTCTGCTTGTCCATACGTGTTAATGCAATCATGTGGTCTCCGAATAACTTTTAGAGCAGTTTCTATAAATATTAAAAGCGTCGCAAGGTCAAGAGCTTTTTGCAGTTTTAGTGCCAGATTGGCGGAATGTCAAAATAGTTTGGAGTCGATCGCTTCGAAGTCTATGTATCGCTCGGCAATAGAGTTAATCAAAGCTATCTTCTCCAGATCGTCAGGGCCGATCTTCGAAACATGTTCGCGCAACTGATAGAACACTTCGGATGATGTCTCTTTAATGCGAATGTAGGGGATGCCACTATCGTCAATAATTCTTTGGGTAATGTCGGAAATAGGTGCATGGCCGCCGATGACAAGTCCGGCAAGCCTGTCTTTGAATTCGGGTATATTGTGTAGTGAGGATGCTGTTACCATCAATTCATCCCTTGAACTGGTCACTATCAGCAGGGTCGAGTCATCCAGATTGTCTATTACTCGCTGGGAAGATGCCGCACCCAGTTGAATTGTGTGGCAGATACGGCTTTGCTCCGAGGAGTCGCCATGCAGCGGTTGTTGAAGCAGGTTTGCGACATGCAGCAAAGTAGGGTCTGCCAGCGTGGGCGAATAGTCAAAAGCTCCGGTTACCAGAAAGCCTTTGGGTGTAAAAGCCTTATTAAGATAGTTCATCGCTGTATTTCGTTTTGTCGGTACAAGTTTATTGGGCATTACAATTTTGACGTTGGCTTTATCCCTCTCATACAGGGCCAAATTAAGCTCGACAGCATCAATCACGTTACCGATCCCGCCGCCGGTTACAAGCAGCACCGGAGCATTCAGCATGGCAGCCACCTGGGCATTGTTCGTTCCAACAACAGAGCCGACACCGCCGTGACCGGCACCTTCAATGATCAGAAAATCATATTTCCGTTCCAATTCCGCACAGGCCGCCAGAATTGTCTGTCGAGGGGTGGCAATGTCAATCTCTCCGTTCAAAAAGCGACGGGTGGTGCCGGCCGAGAGCGTCATTGGCGACATGAGGGACACATCTTCCTCAACACCAAAAACTGTGGCAAACATTGCTGCATCCTTGTCGACCAAATGTCCGTTGAATTCGATGCATTTGGGACCGATTGGTTTCATGAAGCCAACGCGGGCATATTTTTTACTGGCAAGGTGCATCAGCGATAAGCTGATGGTCGTTTTGCCGCAATGTTGTCCGGTCGCCCCGATAAAGATTTTTTTACACGTCATGGCCGCACTCTCCAGAACAAGTTAACTTTGCGCAGAGGACTGTTCGAAATAACGGCGGAAGATTTCTTCGCCGGCATTAAACTGTAGAAAACGCACTCCCATCCCACATTTTTTTACCAGATGAAAAAGGTTCTGAGGGGCCTTCTTGGCCCACATTACACGAGCTTGCACTTCTACCTTTTGATCGTTGGCTAGCTCAAAAATGATTTTGATTTTTGTGTTGGGTGGAACAATGTTGGGGGTTTTGATAAACATGCCGGTTATTGTCACGTCTTCTGTAAACGCGATTCGATTCGGCTCGTTGATTCCAAATCGGATTGTGAAGCGTTTTTTATGGCGTCGAATCTCACGCTTATCGGTCATCAGACAGAACTCCAGAGTCGTTTGCAAGGCTGTAATTTAGTTTGCCGGACACAATGCCAGAAATATACCATAAATTCAATGCAACTCGCGGATATAGCGAAAAATAATTGCAGATAGAGGTTAACCGCTCATCCAAAATTGGGTTGACAGAGTTGCTGCAATCAACTAGTTTGACAGAAAGCTGGGGGAGTTTAGACTGAGAGCGGTTAATATCCGCGACCCTTCGTACCTGATCCGGGTAATGCCGGCGTAGGGAAGCGTGCCGATAGTTTATAGATAGCCGCTTCTGCGGTTTTTTTCATTTATGGAGAGTGCGCATGCAAATCATTCTGAACGGGGAGAAAACAGAGCAACAAGAGGGCCTCTCCATAGCCGGACTTTTGGCGCAACTGAATATAGGTCTGGAGCGGGTTGCAGTTGAGGCGAACATGGAAATAGTTCCCAAAGCCAAGTATGAAATCCATCTGCTTTCGGATGGAGATAAAATAGAGATAGTACATTTTGTGGGCGGAGGTTAGCCGGGATGACAGATAATACTGACAAGTTGGTTATTGGCGGGCGCGAGTTTAATTCACGCCTGATGGTTGGAACCGGCAAGTATGCCAGTTTTGAACAGACGGCTAGGGCTCTTGAAGTTTCGGGAGCAGAAATCATCACGGTGGCCGTGCGCAGGGTCAATCTGGACCGCAGCAAGGAATCGCTGCTGGATTTCATTGATCCCAAGAAATATATGCTGCTGCCTAACACCGCCGGTTGCTATACCGCAGAAGATGCTATTCGCACCTGTCGACTGGCTCGCGAAGCCGGCATGTCAGACTTTGTAAAACTGGAGGTTCTGGGGGATGAAAAGACCCTTTTCCCGGACAACGAAGAACTGCTCAAGGCAGCAAAAGTGCTGGTTGCGGAAGGATTTACCGTGCTGCCCTACTGCAGTGACGATGTAATCCTTTGTAAAAAACTGGAAGATATTGGCTGCGCAGCGGTCATGCCGTTGGGGGCTCCGATCGGTAGCGGTTTGGGTATTCGCAACCCCTACAATATAAGGATTATTCTTGAAAACGTGAAAGTACCGGTTATCGTGGATGCCGGGGTCGGCTCGGCCTCGGATGCCGCCATCGCCATGGAACTGGGTTGCGCGGGTGTGCTTATGAATACCGCCATTGCCGGTGCCCAGGATCCGATTGCAATGGCTGAAGCCATGAAGCTGGCTGTTATCGCCGGCCGACTCTCCTTCAAGGCCGGACGTATTCCGCGCAAGCTATACGCCAATGCCTCCAGCCCGCTGGACGGCATGTTCTTATGATCGCTTGATGGTTTATTCCAGGCTCTATCTGATAACAGACCGGATGCAAACGGCAGGGAGGGAACTCCCTGCCGTTATTGCAGATGCCCTGGCCGGCGGCGTGCGGCTGGTTCAGTTGCGCGAGAAGGATCTGCCCGCGCGTCAACAATTTGAACTGGCTGTTCAGCTGCGGTTACTCACCCGTGAACATAACGCCCTCCTGCTGATCAACGACCGTGTCGACATCGCTATGGCGGTTGGAGCGGATGGAGTACACATTGGCGCCGGTAGTCTGCCGGTGGCTGAAGTGCGCAGATTGCTGGGACCGGAGTTGCTGGTCGGTTATTCAGCTCACGCCGTTGATGAAGCGCAGCGGGCGGAGATTGATGGTGCCGATTTCGTTACCTTTGGCCCGGTTTACAGTACTCCTTCCAAACTGAAACATGGTCAGCCGGTCGGTGTGGCTCTGTTGGCCTCGGCGGTCAGCGCTCTTGGTATTCCGGTTTTTGCACTGGGCGGTGTCAAAAAAATGTCAATACCCGAAGTGATGGTGACCGGGTGTCACGGTGTTGCAATGATATCGGAGGTTGTCACTGCAGCCGATCCTAAAGCGGCTGTCACATTTCTACTTGAAAAGATTGAGAAGTATGCCACACAGCTCTGATCCATATTTACACCCCCAGCTACGCATAAACTCATACGGTCACTACCTGCGGAGACGTTTTGGCTGCCGTGTCAGCAAAGTCAATGTGGATGCCGGTTTTACCTGCCCAAACCGTGATGGCAGCAAGGGGAGTGGAGGCTGCATATATTGCAATAACGTCTCTTTTTCCCCCAAAGACACCCAGGCCGTTATTCCGCTGGAAGAGCAGATGAAGCATGGCATGGCTTACCATCGCACCCGCCTTCGATCCAGTAAATTTATTGTATATTTCCAAAAATACACCAATACCTACGCTTCGGCTGACCTGCTGGAAAACCTGTATCGAAGGGCACTTGCGCACCCGGATGTCATCGGCATCTCGGTCGGGACCCGTCCAGATTCATTGACTGCAGAAGCTATCGAGCTTTTGACAGCCATTGCCAGGGAAAAATATGTTTGTCTTGAGTTGGGACTGCAGTCAATAAATGACGGTATTTTGACACGTATCAACCGCGGGCATACTTTGGAAGATTTTGTTGACGCGGTGCAGCGGGCTGCTGGTCGAAATTTAGACATCTGTGCTCATTTGATTTATGGATTTCCAGGGGAGAACCCTACGGAGTTTCTGAAAAGTGCCGATCTGATTGCCTCTCTGCCGATTGATTCGGTAAAGCTGCACCAATTACATGCGGTGGAGGGCACTGAACTGGCCGAAATGTATCGGCGCGGTGAGTTTGTGCCGCAAACTCTTGCCGAATACATAGCCGTTGCCGCAGATTTTCTGGAACTGCTGCCGTCGCGAGTCACGGTGCAGCGTCTTTATGGCTCTGCTCCGCTGGCAATCCGGGTGGCGCCCCAGTGGGGACTGAAGAACAACCAGATGTGGTTTGCGGTAGTTAACGAATTGCGCAGGCGCGGGAGTTGGCAAGGGTGCCGTGCCGCAGGAAACGATTGATGTATTAGCTGTCTGAATCCGGAACCCCGATTAATGCATTCGGGGATGACAACACTCTGCAAAAAACTCGCTGTTTATTCAATTTTAAGGAGAACATAGACCATGTCAGAACTAAGAGTCCGATTTGCCCCCAGTCCGACCGGCTACCTGCACGTCGGTGGCGCCCGCACCGCACTTTTTAACTGGCTTTTGGCCAGAAAGCAGGGTGGAACCTTTATCCTGCGCATCGAGGACACCGACGTGGAAAGATCCACCAAGGAGTCGGTGGATGCGATTCTGCAGGGGATGCAGTGGCTGGGCCTGGATTGGGATGAAGGCCCCTTCTATCAATCGGACAGCTTCAATCTCTACAAGGAATATGTCCGGAAACTGCTGGATAATGGTACGGCCTACCGTTGTTACTGCACTTCCGAAGAACTGGATAGGAAACGGGAACTGGCCATGCAGGAGGGACGCAAGCCCAAGTATGACGGCACCTGCCGTGAACGGAGAGAAAATCCTGAGGGAGCGCCGCATGTGGTTCGTTTCCGGGCTCCCCAAGGGGGGGAGGTTGCCTTTGATGATCTGATCAAGGGGCGGATCGCCTTTCCGGCCGAAGAGTTGGACGACCTGATCATTCAGCGCACGGACGGCACGCCGACCTACAACTTCTGCGTGGTGATTGATGACGCTACTATGCGCATCACAACTGTTATTCGCGGCGATGATCATGTTAACAATACTCCGCGCCAGATCCAGCTTTACCAGGCGCTCGGTTTTCCGGTCCCGCAATTTGCCCATGTTCCGATGATTCTTGGCTCGGACAAGGCCCGCCTCTCCAAACGGCACGGGGCCACAAGCGTGATTGCTTATCGTGATATGGGCTTTTTGCCTGAGGCGCTGATGAACTACCTGGTGCGTTTGGGATGGAGCCATGGTGATGATGAAATTTTCAGCCGCGAAGAGATGATTCAAAAATTTGACATAAACAACGTGGGGCGTTCTGCCTCGGTTTTTAATACGGAAAAACTGCTCTGGTTAAATGCACATTACATTAAAACCGGGGATACGGAGCGTCTGGCTGATCTGCTACTGCAGCATCTCTCCAGGCGTGATGTGACTACGCTCGGTGGTCCGGACCTGATGGCGGTTGTCAATACTTTGAAAGAGCGCGCCCAGACCATGGAAGAGATGGCGGATAGGGCTGTATTTTATTACAACGCCCCACAAGGTTACGACGAAGCCGCTCTGGCCAAATTCGAGAAGGAACATCTGTTGGCTGTTTATGAAACAGTTGCTGAAAAACTGTCGATTACTACCGAGGCTGATGCGTCTGGTTACGATGCACTCTTCAAGGAAATCTGCCTGGAAAAAGGCTGGAAGATGCCGCAGGTGGGTCAACCGGTCCGAATTGCTCTGTCGGGCGGTACTCAGGCCCCTGGAATTGGAGAGATAATCCAGACATTGGGTCGTGAAGAGGCAATCAAAAGGATTCGTAGCGCCGCTGTCTTTTGGTCTGTAAAATAACCGGTTGCTATGCTGGTGATAAAACAAAAGGGGCGCCAGTGATTTCAGTGCCCCTTTTGTCATGTAGATTTAGTTGAATGGGTGGTAATTGGGAATAGGACTCGAGTATTGGTGTCGACGTCCTGCCGACTACCTGCCAAAAAGGCGCCCTGGACATGCCCGTTTCTGCTTTCGATAAAGAGATCATTCTACAAAAACAACCCGGTTTCTGCCTAGTCTTTTAGCCTCGTACATCGCTTCGTCAACCCGCTTGACAAAACTGGTCAGATTCTCGCCTTTGTGATAATTACCGCCGCCAATGCTGATGGTTATGTTGACAAAAATTCCATCTTTTGGAGAAAACGTGGTCAGTTCGAATGACTGCCGGATTCTTTCCGCTACTACAAAGGCTTCCTCCGGCTCGGTTTCCGGTAAAAGCACTATGAATTCTTCACCGCCATAACGGTAGGCGGAGTCAACTTCCCTGATTCCTTCCCTGATTACATCTGCCAGTGCCGCCAGTACCCGGTCACCGTCAATGTGGCCGTAAGTATCGTTGAAACGTTTGAAATTGTCGACGTCCAGCAGAATCAGTGAGAGGGGAGCATTATAGCGGTTGCAGCGTTCTATCTCCTCCCGGGCGCGACCGAAAAAGTGGCGGGAGTTGTAAAGGCGGGTCAGCCCGTCGGTTATGCTCAATTCCCGGTAAAGCCGCTCGCTTTCTTTTAATGCCAATTCAGCTTTTCTTCGTTCCGAGACGTCCTGCAACGTTTCGATAGCACCGCTGATTTCTCCATTGCAGTCTCTTAGCGGTGCGGCTGTAAAATAGACCCATTTCCCCGCTTTACCGAAGTGCGGAAAGAAATCTTCAGCTTCGAATGCATCATCAATCGTCTTTGAACGAATGTATTTGCCTCCGTAATGTTTTGCTACCATTTCTTCAATGACTTTATCCACGACAAGATCGGCCATTACGGGGCGTTCGGAATTATAAAAGGCCCGCCATTGCTGACGAGTGCCGATGACTTCGGTCGCAGGAACGCCGGTTATTTTTGCGCAGGCATGATTCCAGTGAGTTACGATGTGATTCTTGTCAATTACGAAGGTCGGGATGGTGAGCCCCTCGACAATATGCAGCAAACGGTCCTGATTATCGAGCAGGGTCAGGGTTGTGTCATCGCTTAACCGTTCTTTCAGGTGATTTGATACAACTTTGTTGAGTACAGACGGAAGAAGTTCCAGATAGGCGTTGTAGGGATCCTTGATGATGTAATCGCTGGCACCGGCTTTTAGGGCTTCAACGGCGATTTGCTCATGTCCGCTACCGGCCAGGATGACAATCGGCAGCGGAATGGCCGCCGCCAGCATTTTTCTGCAAAAATCCAGGCCGTCCAGGTCGGGTGGGTGATGGTTGATTGCCACCACATTCATGGCAGAGTGTTCTCTGATTGCGTTGGTAAAATCGATGCGCGGATATTTGCATTCGGTAATCAGATATTCGTCAGGATATTTTTCGGATAATTGTCGGAATGCAGTTCGATCAGTCTCGTTATCAGTGACCAGAAGTATGTTGATGTGTTGTTTTACCGGCTGTTTCACAGAAACCCCCGCTGTTGTCACAACTGAAGCTATTTAGATGTCTTGTCACATGAATTTGCTCATGCTACCGTTGATCTGTAAATCCTGGCAGTCATCAGCAATTTAGTTATTCTGACAGCATACGGAATATAAAGATTTATTTCAAACTTTGTTTAGTCAGGTTTGCCGACATGTCACTTTTTAAGCTTACAACACCATATATTCCTCGTGGAGACCAACCCCAGGCAATCGCTGAACTGGTGGAAGGAATCGAACGCGGCGATCAGCATCAGACCCTGCTGGGTGTGACCGGTTCCGGTAAAACCTTTACCGTGGCCAACGTCATTGCCCGTACCGGTCGCCCAACGTTGATGCTTGCTCCCAACAAAACCCTGGCGGCCCAGCTATACGGTGAGTTCAAGGAGCTTTTTCCTGATAATGCCGTAGAATTCTTCGTTTCCTATTACGATTACTACCAGCCGGAAGCCTACCTTCCAGGCAGCGATACCTTTATAGAGAAAGATTCGGCGATCAACGACGAGATCGACAAGATGCGCCATTCCGCCACCCGCAGTCTGCTTACCAGGCGTGATGTTATCATCGTGGCATCGGTGTCCTGCATCTATGGCATTGGATCACCCGAAGCATATGCCAGCCTGCATATCTTCTTTTGCCAAGGGGAGGATTTCGGCCGCGACACACTATTGAAAAAGCTGGTTGAGATACAGTATGAGCGAAATGACATGGATTTCCATCGAGGTACTTTCCGCGTGCGGGGTGACGTGGTGGAGGTCTTTCCGGCTTACGACAACGACAAAGCGCTGAGAATAGAATTCTTTGGCGACGAGATTGAAGCCATCAGTGAGATCGATCCGTTGCGGGGTGTTGTGCTGCACAAACTTTCAAAGTGTGCCATCTACCCGGCTTCCCATTATGTATCCAGTCGGGAAACCATGGAGCGTGCCATCGAACAGATCCGGGTTGATCTGGGAGAACGTATCCGGCATTTCCGTGCCGAAAATATGCTGATTGAGGCTCAGCGCATCGAGCAGCGCACCTTCTTTGATATAGAGATGATGGAGGAAATGGGCTTCTGCCAGGGGATCGAAAACTACTCGCGCTATTTTGACGGCCGCCAGACTGGCGAGCCTCCTTACACACTGATCGACTATTTCCCGGATGACTTCGTTTTGTTTGTGGATGAATCGCACGTCAGTATTCCCCAGGTGGGAGGAATGTATCGCGGAGATCGTTCCCGCAAGGATACTCTGGTTAATTACGGTTTTCGTCTGCCGGCAGCACTTGATAACCGGCCGCTCAATTTCCAGGAGTTTGAGGCCCGCATCAGTCAGGCGGTATACGTGTCGGCTACGCCGGCCGATTATGAGATGGAGAAATGTGGGGGCGTATTTGTAGAACAGATCATCCGTCCAACCGGGTTGCTGGACCCGGTCATAACGGTCAGGCCTGTCACTGCAACAGATGGTGGTGTCGGCCAGGTGGATAACCTCCTTCACGAGGTCCGTGAAACCGTTACACGTGGAGAGAGAATCCTGGTTACAACGCTGACCAAACGCATGGCAGAAGAGTTGACTAACTACTACCGTGAGTTGGGAGTGCGAATCAAGTATCTGCACTCGGATATTGTTACGATTGAGCGGATGCAGATATTGCGTGATTTGCGGTTGGGTGAGTTTGATGTGCTGGTGGGAATTAATCTGCTGCGAGAAGGGTTGGATCTGCCTGAAGTGTCGCTGGTGGCGATTCTGGATGCCGACAAAGAAGGCTTCCTGCGCTCGGCCCGCTCTCTGATGCAGACCTGCGGCCGAGCGGCCCGCAATGTCAACGGCCGGGTGCTTATGTATGGAGACAGTGTGACACGATCCATGCAGGCCTGTCTTGATGAAACTGGGCGACGCCGAATCAGGCAGATGGCATACAATGTGGAAAACGGCATTACTCCTGAGACAATCAAAAAGGAAATGCGCACTATTCTCGGTTCGATCGAGGAGAAGGATTACTATACGTTTCCAGGCACCGTGGCTGAAACGCCCGAAGAGTATGCCGTTGCTCCGAAAGATATACCCCGATTGGTCAAGAAGCTTCGCAAGGAAATGCTGGCTGCGGCCAAGGAGCTGGATTTTGAAAAGGCGGCAGTACTGCGGGATAAGGTCAAAAAGCTGGAGGAGATCGAACTGGCACTCCGGTGATCTTGCGGTCGCATTAATCGGAAAATAATCATTTCGGGCTTTACTGCACCGTCAAAAAAGAGGGGGAACGCAACATTGCGATCCCCCTCTACTAGCAAATACAGTTCCAGATCAGATTACTTGTGGCATTCCTTGCAGCTGGTTGGCCCTTTTTTCATTTCTGAGTGACAGCCTTTACAATTCTTGTGTGCCCAATCCTTACCGAAACCTTCGATCTTGCCTGGACCCTTTTCGTGGCACTTCTTGCAATCCTTCAGTAATTCCTGGTGAGTCTTGTGGTTGAACTTGACGCCTTTTTTCATTTCGATAACGTCGCCGGCAAATGCGGTTCCTGCAAAAGCTACCATGGCAAGCATTGCTACTAAAGTCTTTTTCATCTTGTATCTCCTCGCTATGTTTTATTTTCGCACATGTGCACGAAAAGTATAATCATAATATTACGGTTAAGTTTAAATAATGTATACAGTATTTTTAATGCTTAGTAATATAACATGTCACAATCCAAAAAGTAAATACTCAATTGAAGTCGAATTGCAGCTGCGGATTATAATGTTTGTTTTGGCCTATATCATTTTAACTCAAATGGATCAGATATTCCAAAAGCCGGCTGTTTACTTCTTGTGGCAATCCTTGCAGGCGGTCGGTCCTTTTTTCAATTTGGCGTGGCACCCTTTACAGGTCTTGTGAGCCCAGTCTTTACCGAAACTGGAGAATTTCCCCGGACCTTTGTCATGGCACTTTGAACAATCTTTCAGCAAAACCTGGTGAGCCTTGTGATTGAAGCTAACCCCCTTTTTTAGTTCGATTATATCACCGGCAAAGGCTGCTCCTGCAAAGACGATCAGGGAGAATGTCACAATAATAGTTTTTTTCATCAATAGTTTTCCTTTTTATGAAAATAAATCTTGAGGAACATTTTGATTTATATACTACATTTCATGTGCCAATACATAAGTTTTATTAAAACCATAATGATTACAGCGTGTAATGAAATTCACAATCCAATAAAGCAACGAAGTATACCGCAATTGGGGTATGGCCGTTTCTTTTTGCGACATATTTACGCAATTTCCTTGCCAGAGTTTGTTTGCTTTTGTAAAGTTCAACGGCTATCCATAATCAACAGTACGGAGGAACAATCTAATGCGGCAGATTACAGGCAACAAAGGATTTACATTGATCGAAATCATGGTCGTTATCGTCATTCTGGCTTTGCTGGCGGCGCTGGTCGGACCAAAGTTAATGGGTCGTACTGACGATGCCAAAATAACCGATGCCAGGGTGCAGATCAAGAATATCGAAACCGCTCTCAAACTCTACAAATTGGACAATGGCAGTTACCCCACCACAGAACAGGGACTTACCTCGCTCGTAGTCAAGCCGACTGTTGGGATTATTCCGAAAAGCTATAAAGAAGAGGGCTATCTGGAGAGTAAAAAAGTCCCCAGCGATCCTTGGGGTAATGATTATCTGTATGTTTCACCGGGAGAACACGGCGAATATGACCTGTTTTCATATGGCGCAGACGGGGCCAAAGGTGGCGAGGGTAAAAACGTTGACATATCAAGCTGGGATACGAAATAAGAATTATTTCTCATAAAATGTTTGATATTTTAGAAATCTGCGCTATAGTCTAGTCCTCTAAACTATTATTTTTATTGTAAATAAACGTTTTTAGCTAGTGTAAATCGCACAGGTGTAAACTACCAAAGAGGAGGCAGTACAATGGCGCAGAAGTTCGTGTATTTCTATGGTGATGGTCAGGCTGAGGGCCGGGCCGATATGAAAAACCTGCTGGGTGGCAAAGGGGCTAATCTGGCTGAAATGACCAGCATCGGTCTCCCGGTTCCCCCCGGTTTTACAATAACTACCGAAGTATGCACCGAGTTCTACAAAAACAACCGCAACTATCCCGCCTCACTGGCTGCCGAAGTCTCCGCCAACCTGAAAAAGGTCGAGGCGTTGATGGGGCGCACTTTTGGAGATCCCCAAAATCCCCTGCTTGTTTCTGTGCGCTCCGGTGCCCGTGCCTCAATGCCCGGCATGATGGACACTATCCTCAACCTGGGTCTCAACGATACCACCGTGCAGGGCATTATCGCCCAGAGTGGAGACGAACGCTTTGCCTACGATGCCTACCGCCGTTTTGTCCAGATGTACTCAGACGTTGTCATGGGTATGAACAAGCATGTTCTGGAACAGTTGCTTGAAGATAAAAAGGAAGAAAAAAAGGTACATCTCGACACTGAGTTGACTGCTGCCGACTGGAAAGGTTTGGTAAAGGCATTCAAATCCGCCATCAAGGAGGAGTTGGGTGTTGCGTTTCCTGAAGAGCCGGAAGCCCAGTTGTGGGGAGCTATCGGCGCTGTTTTCGGATCCTGGATGAACCAGCGCGCCATCACCTACCGCCGGCTTCAAAATATCCCGGCCGAGTGGGGCACCGCAGTAAGCGTACAGTCTATGGTGTATGGCAACATGGGTGACGATTGTGCCACCGGTGTCGCTTTTACTCGCGATCCCTCTACCGGTGAAAACTATTTCTACGGCGAGTACCTGGTCAATGCCCAGGGTGAGGATGTTGTTGCCGGTATCCGTACTCCTCAACCGATTAACCGTGCCAAAGCCACCAATCTGCCGCCGATGGAAGAAGTCATGCCGGAGTGCTATCAGCAGTTGGCCGGAATCCGCGACATCCTCGAAAAACATTACAAGGATATGCAGGACATCGAGTTCACCATTGAAAAAGGCAAGCTCTTCATGCTTCAAACCAGAAATGGCAAGCGTACAGCGCCGGCTGCCATCAAGATTGCGGTCGATATGGTACGTGAGGGGCTGATTGACGAAAAAACCGCCGTTCTGCGCGTGGCACCGTCCCAGCTTGACCAGTTGCTGCATCCGTCTCTTGATCCGAAGGCTGATAAAAACATTATCGCCAAGGGACTGCCTGCCTCCCCGGGAGCTGTATCCGGTGAGGTAATCTTCACCGCTGATGAAGCTGAGGCCGAGGCCAAGACCGGGCGTCGGGTAATCCTGGTGCGCATTGAAACATCCCCCGAAGATATACACGGCATGCATGCCGCACAGGGAATCCTGACCGCTCGCGGCGGTATGACTTCGCACGCTGCGGTAGTTGCCCGCGGTATGGGCAAATGCTGCGTAGCCGGCTGTGGCGATATCAAGGTTGATTATGCCAATCAAAGTTTCACAACCAAAAACGGGACCGTAGTCAAAAAAGGGGATATCATTACCCTGGACGGTTCGCTGGGCGAGGTTATTCTGGGAGCAGTAGCGACCGTATCGCCGCAGTTGACAGGCGATTTTGCCCAGTTGATGCAGTGGGCAGATGGCTTTCGCACAATGAAAGTGCGCACCAACGCTGATACACCTCATGATTCCAAGGTCGCACGCGAGTTTGGTGCTGAGGGCATCGGCCTGTGCCGTACGGAACATATGTTTTTCGATGCCGAGCGCATTGCCGCCGTGCGTGAAATGATCCTGTCAGATGATGTTGAGGGGCGCGAACATGCGTTGGCCAAGATCATGCCGATGCAAAAAGGGGATTTCATCGGTCTTTTCCGTGAGATGAAGGGG
>JBBQCH010000035.1:0-22814 GCA_038318485.1 Geobacterales bacterium | reverse complement strand
CTGCTCAACCTGGATCGTTGCGGTAATACCTCGGCCGCTTCGGTTGCCCTGGTGCTGGACGAGAACCTGCGTAACGGCATAATCAAGCCTGGCCATCTGGTTCTGGCGATGGGTTTTGGCGGCGGTCTGACCTGGGGTGGTTTGTTGATACGATTCTAAGTTGAGCTGTTTCTTTTATTGTTTGTTAGCAGCCTAGACTAGGCTGAAATATTGCCGCCTCACGTAAATCCCGACCCGGCCGTACACGCATAGCAGTGTACGCCGGTCGGGATTTTCATCCCTTCCTCAGGATATCCTTTTAAATCAGAGACCTGTATTTTTTCAGCGCCATGGTGCAGTCCCACCGCCAGATTGAAATCGCAATCGTACAGGCAGCCGTCCCAGGAAATCGATATCAGCGAGCGGCACATCAGACCGCAGACCGCCGCGGGGTTGAACCTTTCGGACAGCATCCCCAGGTAGCCTTCCAGGTTATCCGACTGTTCAAGCCACTTCCAGAACCTCCCGAGCGGAACATTTGAAAAAGTATAAAGACTATTGAAAACAATCCCCCGCTTCTCCAGTTCCCTCCGGAACCTTTTTTCAGTTTGAATCTGATCAGCCGGTAGAAAAGCCCCGGCCGGGTTCGCCACAAGATCCAGTTCAAGTCCGGATCCGGGGTGTCCGTAACCGAGTCCGTTAAGTTCCTTGAGGATGGCGATACTTTTCTCCCAAACCCCGCTGCCGCGCTGGGAGTCCGCCTGAGAAGCATTTGTTGAAGGAAGTGACGCCACCAGAGTTGTCCCCAGCTCTTTGTAAAGCGCCATCAATCCGGCTGCCTCGACTGACTGCAGCGCCGTCAGGTTGGTGCGCACGATCAGCTTTTGAGTCAATCGAGCCAGACTGGTCAGGAAATACCCGATCTGTGGTATCAGTTCCGGTGCTCCGCCGGTGATATCTATCGTCTCGAATTTGACTCGGGAGGCATAATCGATGACCGCATTCATGGTCTCCCGGGTCATGATCTCCTGGCGATGAGGCCCGGCTTCCAGATGGCAATGCCGGCAGGCCAGGTCGCAAAGGAATCCCACGTTCACCTGCAAGGTGTTAGTCCTGCCACGCACCAGAGTGAGAGCATGCTTCAGCAGGGTCAGGTCAAACGGCTCCAGAATCGGGTCGAGGGATGTTGGCAACGATTTGTCATTCATAGCGGTTCACAGAGATAGTTTTTCCGCAATCTTGCGCATCTGCAAGCCATGAACCAGCGATGCGCCGCCGCGGATGGCATTTGTTACATGAACCGCTTCGGTCATCTCCTCCAGGTTAGATCCTTTTTCAAGACAGGAACGGGTATAGGCGTCGATGCAGTATGGGCACTGAACCGCATGGGCCACGGCCAGAGCGATCAACGCTTTTTCGCGCTCAGTAAGCGCTCCGTCGGCAAAGACCGCCCCGTAATAATCAAAGAACTTGTTGGCAAGCTCGGGCGCATCCTTGCCGATTTCCGGAAATTTGGCCAGGTCGGCCGGATTGTAATAGGTCTCCATCAAGATCTCCTCGTATTTTTTTCACGTCACTTCGATCTGTCTGTATTTGATCTGCCCTTGAATTTATTGTACAGAACCGGAACCAGCGCAAACAGCCCCAGCAATGCAAAAGAACCCAGCACGCGCGGCGAAGCGATCCCGGAAAGTGACTCAATGGTCGCCAGGCTGGCCCCGGCGTTGACATAGACAAACCCGCCCGGAATGATGCCGAGCATGGTACCTATGAAAAATGTTCGTAGCGGCAACCTGGTCAGACCGGCCGCCAGGTTGATCAGGAAAAACGGAAACAGGGGCACCAGCCGCAGGAACAGCAGGTAATTCAAGCCGCGTGTTTCCAGTTCGCGGTTTATCCTTTCCAGCCGGTTGCCGAATTTATTCAGGACAAAGTCTCTCAGCAGGTATCGGGCCACCAGAAAAGCCAATGTCGCTCCGATGGTTGCTGCGATGTTGGCGTAGATTGTACCCATGATCGAGCCGAAGATCGCTCCCGCCGCCAGGGACAAAATAGCTGCCCCCGGAAGCGACAGGGCTGTCTGGACGATATAGATCAGCATAAAACCGGTCACCACAACCAGTTTGTGAGCGGTGTAGTAATCAAACAGAGCCTGGCGGTTTGCCTTGAGGGTTCCCAGAGTCAGAAAACGTTGCAGGTCAAAGTAGAAGAAGATCGCAATAACAAAAATAAAGACAATCACGAGGACAATTTTCTTTTTGTTCATGGGTTATCCTCTTTGCCACTTCATCCAGCCAGCCAGTATCTTTTTGACAAAGGGGGTCAGGCGCGTCCGGTTATAGGCGTCGGCCAACCGTTTGATGACTTCGACCTGGGTAGGGTAGGGGTGGATGGTCTTGCCGATGGCTGAGATTCCCAGGCCACTGGTGATGGCCAGAGAAAATTCGTTGATCATCTCTCCGGCATGTCGAGCCACAATCGTAGCACCCAGGATTTTGTCGGTGCCTTTACGCAGATGCACGCGGGCAAAGCCTTCCGTTTCGCCGTCCAGGACGGCCCGATCAACATCACTCAACGGTACTGTTATAGTTTCGACCGCGAAACCTTTTTCCTGTGCATCCCGCTCATACATTCCCACGTGGGCTATCTCCGGATCGGTATAGGTGCACCACGGGATGGCCAGCGCTGAAACCCTTTGCCTCCCCATGAAGAGAGCATTTGTGATCAGGATACGGGCCATGGCATCGGCCGTGTGGGTGAACTTGTAAGGGGAACAGATGTCGCCGGCAGCATAAACGTTGGGGTTGCTTGTCTGCAAACCGTCGCTGACCTTGACGCCGGACCGGTCATAAACAATTCCGGCCTTCTCCAGATCCAGTCCTTCTATGTTGGGAGCGCGACCGACGCCGACCAGGATCTGGTCCACAACAATATCTTCACTCTGACCTCCGCGCTCCAAATGCAGGATCTTCTCGTTGCCCGACTTCTCCACGCCACGGATATTTACTCCCAGTCGCAGATCGATCCCGTCACGAACAAAGGCAGAATTCAGGATCCTGGCGGCATCGCTGTCCTCCCTGCCCAGAATCTGATTTGCCAGCTCGATCAAGGATACCCGGCTGCCGAAACGCGCAAAGGACTGGGCCAGTTCGCAGCCGATCGGACCGGCTCCAATCACAGCTAATCGTGCCGGAAGTTCGACCAGTGAGAAGACGGTTTCGTTGGTCAGATAGCCCGCTTCGGCCAGACCCGGAATCGGGAGGGCGGCGGCGCGTGCGCCGGTGCAGATCGCTGCTTTTTTGAAGAACAGCTGCTTGCCTTCAACTTCGATAAAATCGGGTCTGCTGAACTGCCCCTGTCCGATAAAGATATCAACCCCCAACTCGTCCCGAAACCTGCGGGCCGAATCGTGCCGGCTGATCTCGGCCCGAAGTCGGCGCACCCGTTCCATCGCGTTGCCAAAATCAAACTCGAGCGCCGAACCGCCACTCACTCCGAACTCTGAGCTGTTGCGGGCATCGAACAGTGCCCGGGAGGCCCGGATCACCCCCTTGGATGGCACACAGCCGACATTCAGGCAGTCGCCGCCCATCAGGTGCCGTTCAATCAGCGCTACCCTGGCTCCCAATCCGGCCGCCCCGGCGGCCGCTATCAAACCGGCCGTTCCGGCACCGATTACAACCAGGTTGTAGCGTCCGTCCGGCTCCGGATTCAGCCAGCCGGACGGGTGGACATTTGCGATTAACTCTCTGTTTTCCTGGGTGTCGGGCTGGATTGACAGAAGATCGTCCATAATCACATTCCTTTGAATTAGGCTTTGTTAGAGAGTCTTGTACAAATGTCATTTCCCAGATGGATTAATTGTTTCATGAATCATATATTTGTCAACAACCAACAAGTTGCATTTCAAAACAGTTTAAATATCAGCGCCATAAGGTATACTGTCAAAGTGTCATCTTTTATTCAACGACCAAAGGGGTCTGCCATGAAAAAACTGATTGGTGAAAATGTACTGATGCGGATATTTATTGGTGAGGCTGACCGCCATGGACACAGACCGCTCTACGAAGCACTGGTGGAGCTGCTCAGGAAAGAGGGTCTGGCTGGCGCTACGGTTCTGCGCGGCATCAGCGGTTTCGGTGCGCACAGCGTTTATCATACCCAGAAACTGCTGGATCTGTCGGCCGATCTGCCCTTGATCATCGAGGCCGTTGACAGGCAGGAAAAGATTAATGCTGTCATGCCACGCATTGATGAACTAATGGGAGGCGGCATGATCACGCTGGAAAAGGTGACCGTGGTCCGTTATTCCCATGATCCGGGCAAAAAGTAAACGGTAAATCTTTCTTTAAACCGCCAAGCCCTTCCCCGGCCTCAAAGGACTGTAAGCCGTTCGCTTCAATCAATGTCCGCAGCATCTGCTGCGGACATTTCAGCTTCCAGCCCTCGTGAAAGCTGTCTGCGGCCAGCAGGATGCCCCCGGGAGCCAGCCGGCCTGCCAGATTGGCGGTAACTTTCCCCAGGATGGTTGGTTCATTAAGAATCGGACCACCCAGCAGACCGTTGCAAAGAATCAGATCGAAGGGATCTGTAGCGGGGGGAGTAACAAGATCTGCACAATTGAATTGGATCCGCGAAGCGTATCCATGCTGGAAAACTGGGGCGGTTTCGTTTTTGAATCGTGCTTCGCGCTCTTTGTCATGCGGGAATCTGCAATGAGCAGCGGCCCATACTTCCATTGGTTCGATGGTCCAGCCTTCGATCTGCATATCCTCTGCGGCAAATCCATGCTCAATCAACAATCCGGCCAAACCATAACTGTCTTCACCGGTGCCGCAGGCGGCATCCAGGCAGCGCAGCTTTTCCTCTTTGCGCCCACCCAGCCATTTTTCGATAAAATCCAGCTGCCGGGGATAACGCCCGAAACCGCCGTAAAAGCGGCCTGGCAGGAAGGAGGCGAACAGAAACCTGATCAACAGGTCCCGATCGGCCAGCAGCGATTCAAGCAGCAGCGCCGGATTGGCGCTGGAGTGGAAGCATCCCGGCAAAGCACTGAAAACATCGGCCCAGCTCAGTCTGTTGTAAAAGGGGGTACTTGGCAGGATCGGCGGATAGGTCAGGACAGCGCCGTAAAACTGGTTGAACCCCCGTGTGATTTCGGCAATCGGCAGGTAAAGTTCGGACTGGCACCGGATCTCAGTGGTGACGATCAGACCCGGTGCGATGAACGGCGCAGGGCAACTGGTTACGTAGCTGTCGAAGAGGCGACGCATGCGGCGGATTGTGCTGCAAAAACAGTCAGCATTTATGCCGGCCGCCAGCAGCTTGCAAAGGTTTGCAGACGCATCCCCATCGTCCAGGGATGTTTCCGGCGCAAACATCAATAACTGCGCAGCGGGTGGTAGAGCGTATCCCGTTCAAGTGGAGTTTTCCCGGCCTTGCGGATCAGGCGCAGGATGCCGTCCTTGGTCAGCGACTGCGGACTCTGGGCGCCGGCGTCGTGGCCGATCTTTTCTTCCACAACTGTGCCGTCCAGATCGTTAACCCCGAAGGCCAGCGAAACCTGTGCGATCTTTTCACCCAGCATGATCCAGTAAGCCTTGATGTGGTCGAAGTTATCCAGGAAAATGCGGGCAATCGCCAGCGTTTTCAGGTCATCCAGACCGGAAGTGCCTTTGATATCCAGCTTCAGGTCGGAATTTTCAGGCTGGAAGGCCAGCGGGATAAAAGCCTGGAAGCCGCCAGTCTCATCCTGCAGAACCCGCAGCATCTCCATGTGTGCCACACGGTCGGCGGGCGATTCCAGGTGGCCGTAAAGCATGGTGGCGTTGGTTTTCATGCCGGCCAGATGAGCTAGCCGGATAATTTCCAGCCAGCTCGCCCCAGAGATCTTCTCCGGGCAGATTTTCTGCCGGACCTCCTCCACCAAAATCTCGGCTCCACCCCCCGGCATTGAGCCCAGCCCAGCCGCAATCAGCCGCTTGAAAACATCTTCAATACTCAAACCGGATATACGGGAAAAATATTCAATTTCCACCGCGGTGAAGGCTTTGATGTGGAGCTTAGGAGCGGTGCTACGAATTCCGCGCAGCGCTTCCTCGTAAAACTCAAAGGCCAGATCAGGATGCAGTCCGCCGACGATATGCACCTCGGTAGCCCCTTCCTGCTCTGCTTCCTTTGCCCTCTGGCAGATTTCGTTCAGCGCCAGCGTATAGGCTCCGTCTTCTCCGGCGGTGCGGGAAAAGGCGCAAAAGGCACATCGGTTGACGCAGATGTTAGTGGGGTTGATGTGGCGATTGACGTTGAAAAAAACGTTACGGCCGTTCTTGCGCTCGTTAACCAATGCGGCCAGTTTGCCGATTGCCAGCAGATCGTTGGATGAGAACAAAAACAGCGCCTCGTCAGGTGAAATACGCTGACCGGCCTGGACTTTTGCGGATATGGTTTCGAAGGTTGTCATGGGTTGGAGTCTACGAAAAACTTGCGGGCAGTGCAAGCGGAAAGCTGAGCTGTCGAGTTTCGTCTCAGCCCATATTACGGAAGATGGAAGGGTAACGCATTTCTCACCTCTCGATCTACATACGAAAATATCCGGTGGATCGTGTCGTGTGAACGGAAGCGGGAGTGCCCGGACACTTTGATTAGCTGGAAGCCCAGTTGGTCAAATGCTGCATAAAATTTCCGGTAGAGAGAGGCGTTTGCTAGCGGTCGCCCCGAGCGTTTTGCAATAAAATTACCCTTTTCCAGGTTTGCCCTCCTACTCAAAAGTCCGGCAACGCACTTGGAATCGGTATAGATATACAGAGTCCCAATAACTGAACCAGCGATTTCTTCCCGCGTATTTTCCAGCGCCCACAGTACAGTCTGCACTTCGAGGGCTGTCGATGAGGTCTCGGCAAAACTCTTGAATTTAAGCCGTTTGGAAACATCGCCTTGCTCGATGCTGTCCGGTTCGTTTTCAAGATACGACACATGAACCAGCAGATAGCCGCCAACGCCAAGCCTGAGTTGAGGGTTCAGGCTCACATCTGTAAAAAGTGCAAGGTTGTTCATAGCAAAAGTATTCCGTATATCAAAATGGATTTAACCGCAGATGAAAACGGACAAAGGCATCATTTGCCGTAGTTATCGCGCCATTCCGGCCGCCATCCTGATCGCCGCCAGCAGGCTTTTTTCCGAGGCTTTACCCGTCCCGGCCAGGTTGTAGGCGGTTCCGTGATCGACCGAGGAGCGGATGATCGGCAGCCCCAGCGTAATATTGACACCGTCGTCGAAGTGCAGCATCTTGAGCGGGATCAGACCCTGATCGTGGTACATGGCCACCACGCCGTCATAAATTCCCTGCTGGGCGAAGTGGAAGAGCGTGTCGGCCGAAAACGGCCCTTCGGCGTTGATTCCTTCAGCGCAGGCCTTTTCAATGGCCGGAGTGATGATATCCCGTTCTTCATTGCCGAACTTGCCGCTCTCGCCGCAATGAGGATTAAGCGCCAATACTGCCAGCTTCGGGTTGGATTTTCCGGTCAGTCGCCCCACCCCTTCGGCCGTGATGCGGATCGTTTTCAGCACCTGTTCAAAGGTCACCAGCCGGGAAACATCCGCCAGCGCCTCATGGATCGTTACCAGACTGACCCGCAGTACATCCCCCGCCAGCATCATCACAAATTCGTCCGTACCGCACAGTTCGGCCAGCAGTTCGGTGTGGCCGGGATAGTCATGGCCGGCACGATGCATGGCTTCTTTGCTGATCGGGGCGGTCACCATGGCCGCCACCCTGCCGTCCAGGCAAAGCCTGGCTGCTTGGCAGATATAACGAAAGACTGCATCTCCGGCCGCAACGCCTGGCTGACCGTACTGCAGATCAGATTCGGTCAGTTGTGATAATGCCAGCAGGGCAACCGTGTTTTGAGGAGCTTCGGCGGTATCTTCAGGCCGCGAAATTTCGTGGATCTTCAGTTGTGAAGCGCAGGCTGCCAGCGCCCGTTCCATGGCCACTCTGTCCCCGATCACGAACGGTCTGCAGATGGTGGATACTTCCGGCACTTGAAGCGCCTTGACAATAATTTCGGGACCGACACCGCAGGGGTCGCCCATGGTAATGGCAATCAGGGGCAGGTTTTTCATGGTTGTCAGCTTTCTTTTAGTTCCGCCACCGCCAGGGTGACGTTTTCGGATTTGACTTTTTTCAACAGCAAGCGGTTGCCTCCGGAAGCCAGGATAGCGGCCGGTTCGGCAACTCCTGGACTTCCAACAGCGGTCAGCGCGTGGGGTGATGGGGGCGAAGGAAAGGAAACCTGATTCAGCTCTTCACTTGCGTAGCACCGCAGCGGAACGCCCAGGCGCGCAGCGTATTCCAGCAGTCCGGTCTCATTGCTTTTGGCGTCAACCGTGGCGATACAGCAGACACTTTTTACAGAGAGGAAGATCCGCCTGAGATGACCGCCGACAAAATTTTCGATCTCGTCGGTGGGGGTGCCGCGGTTGCAGCCGATTCCCAGCACCAGATTACGGGGGCGCAGAAAAAGGAGGTTGGGCGGAAGTGTTTGGGGAGGCAGGTGGCGGTTGGTAACGAACAAAAATCCGCGGGCCTGGCTGCGAACCGCTTCGGCAAATGTCTCATAAAAGGAAATCCTACCGCGCCCGTGCAGCCAACAGCGGGTTATACCGCTGGGATCGACGATCGCAATCTCCTGCTCGTCCAGCAGTAGCGTGTTGAGATGTTTAACCTGGGAGATGTCTTCAATCAGCCAACCCTGCTCTTTGGCCAGCACGTCAAAAGAGGGCAGTTCATTGACATCTGTGGCGGTTGTGATAACCGGTCGGGCTCCGCTGACGAAGGCGCAGCGTTCGGCCAGCTGGTTGGCTCCACCCAGATGGCCGGACAGGAGCGAGATTGCAAATGTGCCGCAATCATCCATCACGACCACAGCCGGGTCACTTTCCTTGGATTCCAGCAGCGGCGCGATCATGCGCACCACGATGCCGGTCGCCATGATCAAGACGAAACCATCATATTTTTTCCAGTTTTGGAAAATGATGTTCTTCAGGTCGGAAGGTTCGAAGCAGTGCCGTTCGCTGCCGGCCTGTCCGGTATAGCGACTGGAAACATACAGTTCTGTACCGGCCATGCTTTCCCGCAGTTTTTGCCCTAAACGGGCACCGTTGCGGGTTATGGCGATGACTGCAACGCGCATCTCAGACCACAACGCTTTCCCGGTAGCCGTGCGAAAAACCGTCGTCATAAAGCAGGGATTTGGCCTTGAGCCCTTCCCGGCGGGCCGCCAGTACATCGCCGACAATGATCAGGGCCTGGCGGTCGATGCCGGCTTCGCGTACCTTTCCGGCAATATCGGCCAGCGTGCCCTGGATAATCTGTTCGTCTTCCCAGGAAGCCCGGCAGACAATCGCGGCCGCGGTGGTCTCGGTATAAACGCCTTGCAGCAGTTGATCGACGACTTTTTCGATCATGCCGACTGAAAGGTAGATCACGAGTGTGGCCCCGATACGGGCAATTTCGGTCAATCGCTCACGCTCCGGCACCGGTGTCCGCCCCTCAACACGGGTGAAGATAACGGTTTGGGAGAGTTCGGGGAGGGTAAGTTCCTGCTTGAGGGCGGCTGCGGCGGCAAAGGCGCTGGTTACGCCCGGCACAACCTGATATGTGAAGCCCAACCGGTCAAGCGCTTCCATCTGCTCCTGAATGGCACCGTAGATGGAGGGATCACCGGTATGCAGCCGGACTACGCTGCGCTCCGAGCTGATGGCATCCATCATGACTGTGATGACTTCGGTCAGGGTCATGCCGGCCGAATCGTAGATATCTGCCTTGGTTGCATAGCGGCGGACCAGTTCGCGATCCACCAGGCTTCCTGCATAGATGACCAGATCGGCATGCCGAAGCAGCCGTGCTCCGCGAACAGTTATAAGATCAGCCGCACCAGGTCCGGCTCCGACAAATGATACTTGGGCAGTTGTCATACGCTCCATCACTTTCGTAAATTCAACGGGTTCGACTGTTCTTGTAGTCTGAAACCGGCAGTATGTCAAGCCGGAGCAGACCATCCGGTTTTGAAAATCAAGAGTTAAAAACCTCAATACAAGGCCTGTTTTTATGTTATAAATCCACAATCAGCATATTAATTATCAAGGAGGCTCATCATGTTGAAACGATTAATATATACGGCCTTGACCGGTTTAACCCTCTTGTCCCTGAACGGCTGCCTGGTTGCAGAAAGCACTTATCTCAAGAAGGTTGAAGAAGCGGATGTGCTGACGAAAAATCTGGCTGATCTGCAACAGAAACATGACCGGCTTTCGGCTGAAAATCTGGCTCTTAAAGCGGAATATGAAAAGCTGAAGGGAGAGGCTACCGCGTTGTCTGTTGATAAAGCGCAACTGGAAGATGTGCTTAAGGCCAAATCCGATACACTGTCAAAAAACATCAGCGAGCTGCGTCAGAAGGTTGCGGAGCTGGAGTCTGAAAATAAAAAACTGTTGGTGGACATTATTGCTCTGCAAAAAATCAAGGAAGAGAAGGTTAAGGAGGTCAGTAACACCTACGAAAAGCTGCTTTCGAATATGAAAAACGAGATTGCCCAGGGACAGGTGACCATTTCAGAGTTGAAAGGCAAGCTGACCGTCAACATGGAGGCTGCTATTCTGTTTGATTCCGGCAAGGCTGATGTAAAACCGGATGGGCTTGCAATTCTGAACAAAATTGTCGAAACCCTGAAAGGAGTCACTGACAAGGCCATCCGGATTGAGGGGCATACCGACAATGTTCAAATTATCGGGGCCTTAACGAGAATTTTTCCGACCAACTGGGAACTGTCGGCTGCACGTGCCATCAATGTGACGAGGTACTTGCAGCAGCAGGGTATCGACCCGCTTAATCTGTCTGCGGCCGCCTTTGCCGAATATAAACCGGTTGCCGATAACAGCACCAAGGAAGGGAAGGCCAAGAACCGTCGCATTGAGATTACGTTGGTGGCCAAGGACTGAATTATGCCAAAAAAAAATCGCCAGAATCCTCCAAAACCCAAGGAGTTTCACGCCAGTCCGTTCAGTACACTTAAGGGGATGGCACTGCCTGAAATGGCACCGGCAAAAGCTGAAAAGCCGGTGGTACAGAAACCTGTCGAGCCGGTCGACAATGGTCTGGATCTTTTTATGCGGGCTGTGGCTGATGTGAAGCCGCTTCGTGCACAAAACACCAAGCCTGTTCAGCCCGGCAGCCAGGCCAAAGGGGCAGCAAAAAAAGCACCGGAGGTTTCTGCGGCCGATGAACAGGCCGCCCAATTGTTCATTCAGGAGATTGGCCGTCTCAAGCTGGATACGAAGTTTGTAGATTCACTGCCTGATGACGGCGAGATACAGCCGCTCTCCAACAATCGGTTGCGGCAGGTGAAGCGCGGTGTTGTTTCAGTTGATTATCAGCTTGATCTGCATGGTCTGACCCGCGAAGAGGCGCTGCAGGCGCTGCCTCGATTTCTAATGTCAGCCCGGCAGAAAGGTCAAAAGGCTGCGCTGATCATCACCGGCAAGGGCAATCACTCGGCCGAAGAGCCGGTTCTAAACCAGGCGGTTGCAGCATGGCTGAGTGATGCCGGACGGGATCTGGTCGTGGAATATGCTCCGGCTCCTCGTGAAATGGGCGGTGGCGGGGCGTTTGTCGTGTTTTTGCGACCGCTCCCGCCACCTGATTGATTTGCATGTTTTAAAGCACGCATTCGGTAATTGTTTTTGCGATTTTATCAGTTGTATTGCGGTCGTTGTTGATCAGCAGGTTGTACAGGTGCATGTCGTGCGCATCCCGATTCAGGAAGTCGCGGATGAAGGCGTCACGCTGCTTCTGTTTTTTTTGAATCAGTTCTCCGGCTTCTTCGCGGGAGAGGTTGAGGCGTTGGGAAATTGAACGGATCTTGAACTGATGCGAGGCGTACATCCTGAAATGAAAGCAGTTCTTGAGCGATTGCGTTATAATCGCGCCGCCACGGCCGATCAGGATCACATTGCCTTTCTCAGCCAGAGAAACCATATGTTTGCAGATCAGTCGGAAGTGGTCTTTATCTGTTTTCCAGTTCTGTGAGAAGGTAGCCAGAATTTCACTGATAAAACCTGATTTTTCTCCCAACCCAATCAGTAGATCCTCGGACAGGTTATGATTCCTGGCGACCTCCTCCAGAAGCCCTTTATCCATCACGATCCAGCTTTCACAACTTTTTTTCTCCAGAAGCTCCTTAAGGCGGTCGGCGACCGGATAAGCTTCGCAACCAAATTCGCGTGACAGCGTTATGGTTGGTCTGATCTTTTCGGCTACCGCCCGCGAGGATTTTTCGGCCTCGTTTCTGCGGTTGAACTCCATCAGAGAGTTGAGGCGCGCTTCGATTGCTGGTATTAACACTCTTTCCGGCATGGCCAGTACCTCCTGAAGTTTTGGATGTGATCCGTCATAAGAAATTTTAGCACCAATTTATTATTGTGCAATATGTCGCAGTCAACTGATGTGAGGACATTGACACTGTTACAAAGGAGATGTATACAAAAGGCGCTTTCAAACTATTTTGATTGCCAGAAAGGATACCTTGCGATGATAACCCATCTCGTTTTTTTCAAACTTACCGACCCTTCCGCTGAAAACCTTTCAGCTACCCGTGCCAAACTGCTTAGCATGGAGGGACAGATTTCGTTGCTGCGTCATCTTGAAGCTGGTGTTGACGTAATTAGATCGGAACGCTCCTATGACGTAGCGCTGATCACCCGTTTTGATTCCATGGAAGATTTACAGGCATATCAGGTCCATCCATACCATGCCGGTGAAGTGGTTCCATTTATGAAGTCGGTTTGCTCATCTATCTTAGCTGTCGATTACGAGGGTTAATACTGTATATTGTATACATTTTTATCTTGACGAAATATGCCTGTATGAGTAAAATTCGGTTCTACTTGGGCAGTAGCTAATTTTTAACTCTTAATTTACACTGTGGTCAGCCGGATATAAATTATACCCCGATGATTCAGGGCTTTTTATCAAAACAGGTTTCGAACCTGTAAACACAATAAACAAACAGGAGGTAGTAAATGTCTGATTACGGTACCCTGCAAGACCGCGTAAAATGCAAGTCTCTTTTGAGCAAGGTTATGACCCCCGAGCAGACCATCCCGTTTTTCAAAAACGGTATGAACTTGGGCTGGTCCGGATTCACACCGGCTGGCTACCCGAAAGTAGTGCCTATCGCTCTGGCTGAGCACGTTGAGAAAAACAATCTGCAGGGTAAATTAAAATTCAACCTGTTCATTGGTGCATCGGTTGGTGCTGAGACAGAAAATCGTTGGGCTCAAAATGACATGATCGACCGCCGCTGGCCGTACCAGACCGGTAAGGATATTGCCGTGGGTATCAACACCGGCAAGATCCGGATGGGCGACAAGCACCTTTCCCTGTTTGCCCAGGATCTGGGCTATGGTTTCTACACCAAGGACTCCGAGACCGGGCGCCTGGATCTGGCCATCATTGAAGTTTCCGCTATTAACGAAGACGGCGGCCTGGTACCTACCACCTCCTGCGGCGTAATCGGCGAAATTTTGGCGATGTGCGATAAAGTTATTGTTGAAGTCAACACCGGTGAGCCTTCTTTTGAGGGAATCCACGACATCATTGTCTGCGACAATCCACCAAACCGCCAAGTAATCAATATCCAGAAGACTGCCGACCGTGTTGGTACCACCTACTATCCTTGCGACCCAAGCAAGATCATCGCTGTTGTCGAGTCCAAACTGCGTGACAAGGGTCGTGCCTTTGCCGAGATGGACGATACATCCGATGCAATTGCAAACCACATCATCGACTTCTTCACCCACGAAGTAAAGGCCGGCCGCCTGCCCAAAAACCTGCTGCCAATCCAGTCTGGTGTTGGTTCGATTGCCAACGCCGTTATCGGTGGTCTGGCAAAGGGCCCCTTCACCGGTTTGACCGTATTTACCGAGGTTCTGCAGGATACCATCCTTGATCTGCTTGACTCCGGCAAGTGTGATGCAGCTTCCGCCTGTTCACTGTCACTGTCAGAAACCGATGGTTTCCCACGCTTCTTTGAAAACTGGGACAAGTACTTCGGCAAATGCGTACTGCGGCCACTCTCTATCTCCAACGCACCGGAGCCGATCCGTCGTCTTGGTTGTATCGCCATGAATACCCCGGTTGAGATCGATATCTACGCCCACGCCAACTCCACCCTGGTTGGCGGTACCCGTATGATTAACGGCATCGGTGGTTCCGGCGACTTCCTGCGTAACGGATTTCTGAAAATGATGCACACACCTTCGAGTCGTCCAAGCAAGACCGACCCAACCGGTATCTCCTGCGTCGTACCACACTGCTCACACATCGACCACACCGAGCATGACCTGGACTGCGTCATAACCGAGCAGGGTCTGGCCGACGTTCGTGGCATGGCTCCCAAGGATCGCGCCCGTCGGATCATAGAAAAATGTGCTCATCCTGACTACAAAGATCAGCTGACTGAGTATTTGAACATTGCTGAAGCTGATTGCCTCAGGCGTAAAGTCGGACACGAACCACAGCTTTGGGATCGCGCCTTCAAGATGCACCTCAATCTTGATAAGAACGGCACTATGAAGCTGAAAAACTGGGATATCAAAGTAGATCTTTGCGAATAACCTGTTTTGTTTTAGGTATTACAGACCCCGCCGGGTAACCGGCGGGGTTTTGTTTCATTACAGTAATGACTTTCATGCTTGAACTTGCATCTGGGTTATGGTTTAAATAGACTCATATTCAAGGTTTTTCTACAGATTCTATTTGTCCAACGGGTTGACAAAGATGTCAGAAAACATCACTGGTTTCAAAGGAGCGGTCGCCGGCCTTTCGCTTACGGACGTCATTCAGCTCAAGGGAAATAATAAATATACCGGCGCCATCACCATTGAATATGGTGATAGACAAGGTATCATTTATTTTGTTGACGGCGAGATCATCCACGCAGAATTGGGTGAGGAATCCGGCGAACAGGCTATCTATGAAATAATCAAATGGCCCGGTGGCACATTCAATATCCATCCTGAAATGACTTCCAACGTATGCACAATTCATTATCGGACCGATTTCCTGCTTCTGGATGCACTGCGGCGCTTAGACGAGGAAAATGCCGGGGTTATTAGCAATAAGCCAGGAGGTCCCATTGTCAATCCGCGCCGAACCATGAGCAAAATTGCGGCCCGCCTTCAGGAAATCAGTAATATCACCTATGCCGTGTTACTGGACAAACAGGGTGCTCCGGTTCAGGATGTCAGCATTGAAGCCGTTGCACTGGCCGCCAAAGGAATGCTTCTGGCCAAAACCGGCAATCAGCTGGGCGATTTGATGGGATTGGGTGAGATCAAGGCCGCAGCCGTCCATAACAGTAATTTTCACCTGCTAATGTATGACTCCAAACAGCACTATCTGAGTATAGCGGTCAGGCCTGAACTTAATCTGGACAGTGTTGAAGGCGAGATCAAGTCCGCGCTGGTGCCTGGTAAGTAGGAGGGAGGGCTGATGCAGGATATTCTACAACAAATAAACAGTGTTGACGGGGTGGTCGGCAGCGCGGTTTTCAATCAAAAGGGAGACGTTCTTGTTCATTGCTTTCCTGCGCTGATCGATGCCGCTTCACTCAAGCAAGCCGCTGAATTGATTCTGGAGTGTGCTCATGGCCTGCAGATATCTCAGAGTCTTGAAATACTTGACATGCGTTACTCCGATGGTCGTGTTATTGCAAAAAGATTTCCTGGCGCCATGCTCTTTCTGCTGTGTGCCAAAAACATCAATCTGCAGGTTTTGACAATTACGCTTAATCTGGCGGTTAAAAAACTGGAGGGGAAAATCCCCGTTGCCGAAACCCCAGAATCGATCAGCACTGTTAACTCCGATGGTATTCTTCGTCTGCAGATAAGCCACCTGTCCAACAAGCAAGCCAGCGCCAGTTTTGATTCGCTTGGTATGATCGCAGTCAGTCAGCAGACTTCACAACTGATCAATGGCTTTTACAAAAGCTCCTTCAAAAAACTGACCCTGGCCAATGAGATGGCAGGTACAAGCGGCAGCTTTCCGGTCATGGTCATGAAAGACATGGATCCGCACTACGACGGTACCATCGTTGTGGGGCCGAGTATTGCAAAGAAGCTGAAGGTGAACGAAGAGGATAAGGTCGAGGTAACCATTTGATTCAATAAACAAATTCTGCTGATCTGACGGGGAATGAGCTGGCTCATTCCCCGTCATTGCTTTTATGGTTTCACTTTATCGGCGTTGATGTGCAGCTGGCAATGCAGACAGCGTCGCAGATAAAGCATGGACATGCCATGCACGTGAAAATAGTTTCCGCAACGCGGGCAGCGGGTGACGGCCGACATCATGCAGGTAATCAGCAGTAGAATTACCCATACGCCGATCGTGGTGAACATGGTTTTGTTGGTGGGAGAAATGCCGTGTATGACCCATACGGCCGGTATGTAGATCAGAACGACACCAAAGAAATATTTTCGCCGTCTGCGAATGAGATTCATTGCCGGTCGGTATGAAGACAAATCGTCCGATGCTTCTGTTGATAACTCTTCTGTTACATCCCCCATGTCAAGTCTCCAGTATTTCTGTTTGATTATACACCGTCCGGACAACTGTATAGCGATTGTGTACAGCCCTGCATTTGGCCATACTTACAAAAAAGTGCCATTAAATCAAGAGGAAGAGAGCGTTGATGCGTAATAGTTAACATTGGTTGCTGTATATATTTCATATACTGATTTCATTTTACAGCTTGATCCGGTGTGATGTGAAATTAAATTAAAACCATATAACATCCTCAATAATAAGGAGTTGTAAACATTTCTTCTGTAGCAGCAATGGTTGGCACGCTCGATGCTATAGTAATAAGCAGGTAGGGCGAAAAAAATAGAAGTGGGAGAGGAGATAGTCATGAGAGCCATATCAGCAATGTTAGTATCACTTTTGATCACAGCCAGCCAGGCCTTGGCAGGTAGCGGAGCACCAGACACTGAAGGTATTGGCCTCTTGGCAGCATTTTTCATCGGGTTCGGTGTCTTGATCGTTCTGTTCCAGTTTATCCCAGGTATCATGCTGATGGCGGGAATGTTGAAAGGTGTGTTTTCGTTAGGGCGGAAAGGTGCCGATCAGGTACCGACCAACGAATAATCGCGGCATTTAAAGCGTAACTCAATCATATAAAGAAAAGGAGAATGTCATGAAAGCACTAGCAGCTTTAATCGCAACCTTGGCCCCCGCAACAGCATTTGCAGCTTCAGCTCTTCATGAAGACAACAGCGGGATTTTCGTATGGTTATTCTTGGGGTTCTGTTCCCTGATCGTGGTAGTTCAGGTTATGCCGGCAGTCATCCTGATGTTCGGATTTGCCAAAGGATTGTCTGCCAAAATGTCTAAATCGGAGGTGGTGGCCAATAAATGACTTTGACTAAATCGAGAGTTCGCAGGCATCGCTACAGAAACCGTGATGTCCGGGCGAAGAAGTGAGAGGGATAGCTCCAACGGAACTATCCCTCTTTTGTTGTATGTGCCTTGGGGTGGGCCTTGTCGTAGACTTCCATCAGTCGGTCGATGCTGACGTGGGTGTATTTCTGTGTGGTGGAGAGGGAAGCATGCCCTAACAGTTCCTGGATAACACGCAGGTCGGCTCCACCTTCCAGCAGGTGGGTGGCAAAGGTATGTCTCAGTGTGTGAGGTGAGATCCGCTTGAAGGCTGCAATTTTCTGTACATGGGCATCAACGATGCGGGCTACGCTGCGCCGGTTGATCCTGTCACCGCGAGTATTGAGAAACAGCGCTGATTCCGCAACAGCATCGGAGCGCTGATCAAGATATTCCTGCAGTGCCTCCAGGGCACGACTACCAACCGGAACGATGCGCTCCTTGCCACCCTTGCCCATAACCCGTACCATCCCGCCTGACAGATCAAGTTCTCCGATATTCAGACCGGTCAGTTCCGAAACGCGCAGACCGCTTGAATAGAGCAGTTCCAGTATGGCCCGGTCGCGTCTGGCATTCTGATGATCATTCTCGGGTGCCTCCATCAGGCTGGTGGTCTGGTCGATATCCAGATGGAACGGCAGTCGCTGCTCCTTTTTGGGAGTTGCGATCAATTCAGCCGGGTTTTTGGTGATCGTACCGCGACGCAGCAGGAAACGGAAAAAAGAGCGGATCGCGGCCAGCTTCCTGCCGATCGAACTTTTTTTAGTGGTTTTTGACAGCCCGGCCAGATATCGACGCAGCAGCAGATGATCGATATCCTGGGCTGACACGCAATCGCCTTTATCCGCATGGACAAACGAAAGCCATTGCGCCAGGTCACTGCGATAGGCCGCCAGGGTATGCGGAGAAAAATTCCGTTCGGTTTCCAGGTAGGTGGAAAAAGTTATTATCTGCTGGGCTAACAATTCCATGTGAAGTTACTCGAACGGTGGCAGCCCGCTTTTGAGCTTCCAGCTTTTCAATGCTTCCAGATAAACCCACTCCTGACGATAAGTGACGGTTTTGATGCGGTTGGAAGGGAGGATGAAATAGTCAAATTCGGTAACCACATCACCGGTTTTCTGCTCCGTCAGGCACTCGAAGGTCAGGATGCGGAAATCGGCCATCGTGACGCCCCTTCTTTTTAACGATTCGGCGTTCCGCATGAAAACATCGCGCTGATCTTTTTCCATGTAAAGCATGCCGGCGTTTTCAACTTCCTGCCATCGCAGCATCCGGTTATAAGCCCGCATGCTTTTTTCGAAATCTTCCCGGATGCCCATATCCGAGACACAGGCGGTCATTATCAGGCAGATAGACAACAGTAAAATCTTTTTAAACAATGAAATCATCGTTGCTCCTTCTCACGTTGCTGGATATGTTTGATCAATTCTTCGGCCAGTTCACTATTGCCGAAAGGAGGCATCAGATAATAACCGCCCACGGCATGGATTGTCGCATCGATGAACTCCCTGGCGATTGCCAATCCCTCCCGTGCCCCGGCTTCTTTCTCAAGGCCCTTCATGCGGGCGCGAACTGCATCTGGCACAGTAATGCCCGGCACCTCGTTGTTCAGGTATTCGGCATTGCGTTCGCTTACCAGGGGCATGATGCCGGGCAGAAACGGAATGCCGCAGTCAGCGGTTGCTGCCAGCGCTTCAAACAGAATGGCCGGGTCATAGATCGGCTGGGTCTGGGTGAAACGGGCGCCGTTGGCAACTTTTTTCCTGAGCCGCCCGGCCTGGACGGCCATATTGCCGGTATTGGGATTGAAGGCGGCCCCCACGCTGAAGCCGGTCCCTTCGCCGATCGGATTGCCGATGGCGTTGACGCCCCTGTTCATATCGCTAAGCAGCTTGATCAGCGTAAAAGAGTGCAGATCGAAAACTGATTTGGCTCCGGCGTGATCACCCATCGTGGCCGGATCTCCGGTCACCGCCAGAATCGAGCGGATGCCTAATAAGCTGGCCCCCATCAGATCGGACTGCATCCCGATCAGATTGCGGTCGCGACCGGTAACATGCACGATGACCTCAATGCCTACTTCGCGCTGGATAATGCTGCCCAGAGCGATGTTGCCCATTCGTGGCCGTGCCAGCGGGTTCTCGGCCAGGTTGATGGCATCGGCCCCGGCTTCTTTCAGACGTCTGCAGCCGGAGATGATCCGGCTGCAATCGGTCCCCTTGGGGGGATCCAGCTCGACGGTAATGATCTTGCGGCCGCCCCAGTTATCCAGGAAAGAGGATGCTTTTTGAGCGCTTTCATGCGGTTCGGAAACGGTGATGAGCGGGATTCTGCTCCGGCTGGCAAGTGTAAGACCGGCAATTTTTTTTGCGATGGCCGCGATATGCTCGGGAGTCGTGCCGCAGCAGCCCCCCAGCAGATTTGCGCCGACTGCGACCATTTCGGCGGCCATGTCGGCTAAATACTCCGGAGTGGCACGGTAGATGTAGCGACCATCGCGATATTCAGGGAAACCGCTGTTGGCGTAGGCGCTGATCGGTTTGTCCGTCACAGCCGCCAGTCGCTTGACGACTTTCAGTAGTTCCAGCGGACCGGCGCCGCAGTTGGCCCCGATGATGTCTGCTCCGGCCGATTCCATCGTTTCACAGTATCGCTCTACTGAAGTGCCGTCGGCGCTGCGCCCCCCCTCAAGGAAAGCCATCGAAACACTGACCGGCAGACCGCAGCAGCGGGCAGCCCGCAACCCGGCTTTCAGCTGCTTCAATGACGAAAAGGTTTCCAGCAGCAGCAGATCGACGCCCCCCTCGGCCAGAGCCTCGCACTGGACCCGAAAGACAGCCTCCATCTCAGCCGGGGAGAGGTCCTTGTCGTCCCCTTTGATCTGTATCAATGGCCCGACCGAACCGGCCACCAGAAGATCGCGCTCAGCAGCGGCTTGACGTGCTATTCTGGCGCCGGCCAGATTGATCTCGGCCACCTTGTGCCCCAACCCGATGGCGGACAGTTTGGTAAAGTTGGCCCCGAAGGTGTTGGTTTCGATGACCTGTGCCCCGGCGGCAGCGTATTCATAGGCCAGTTCCTTGACAACTGACGGGCGAATCAGGTTAAGATGCTCAAAATTGCTGTCGAGGCTGACCCCTTTTGCGTAGAGCATGGTACCGATGGCGCCGTCGCCGGTCAGTACCTCTTGCCTCAGGCGATCCATGATGGTATACGGTTTTTCGTTCATACGATTCCTATCTGCTGTTGCCCGAACCTGTTATATGGGTTATAAACTTCGATCATTCAAAATATGCAACGGGAGTCTTCAATAATGCATACGCTTGTCCAGTGGCTGCTCGATACAATCGGCACGATGGGTTATCCCGGCATATTTCTGCTGATGGCGATGGAAAGCTCGGTCATTCCGGTACCAAGTGAACTGGTCATGCCGCCGGCCGGCTATCTGGCCTACCAGGGGCAGATGAACATAACCGTTGCAATTCTGGTCGGTGCCGCCGGCAGTCTGGTCGGCGCCTATGCCAACTACTTTGCCTCCCACTATCTGGGAAGACCGCTGATCCTCAAGTATGGTAAATACGTACTGATTCCACCCGATAAATTCATGCGGGTCGAGAAATTTTTTCTGCAGCATGGTGAAATATCAACCTTTATCGGTCGCCTGCTGCCGGTGGTTCGTCACCTGATCTCGATTCCAGCCGGTCTGTCCGGAATGAATCATGTCAAGTTCTCGCTATACACGCTGTTGGGAGCCGGCCTATGGTGCACAATCCTGGCCTGGATCGGCTATGCCATCGGCGAAAACCAGCAGCTGATCATGCAATATTCCCACAAGGCGTTGGCCTGGGTACTGTTGTTCAGCCTGATTCTGGTGGCGGTATATGTCTGGCGGCAGCGTAACAAAGGTAGTAAAGCCTAAAACAGGCAATAAGGCAAAAGTATTTTTAGCAGCTTGAAAGTAAACATACATTCCGTTGATCGGGATTCGGAGGAAGAAAGATGCAGATGAAGCGAATAGACCGTATCCAATATGTAGTGGTGGATTTCACGGGTATACCCTGCTCAGCCCAGGGTTTTACCTCACGCCATGAAGGGGTTTCACGCCCGCCCTATAACTCTCTCAATCTTGGTATCAATACCCAGGATCAGCAGTCAAACGTCGAGGGCAATCGCAGCCTGCTGGCCCGAGCCTTCGGCATCGGTCAGGAAGCGCTGGTGACACCCAAACAGGTGCATGGTGTAGATATTCTGGTTATCGACGAGCCCAATGAGGATTACAGCCATTTTCTTTCGGTGGAGGGGGATGCGGTTATCACCAATCAGCCCAACGTAATGATTGGCGTCTGCGTGGCCGACTGCGTTCCGATCCTGCTGTGTGACCCTGAAAAAAAGGTTGTCGCCGCTGTTCACGCCGGTTGGAAGGGTACCGCCGGACAACTGGTATCCAAGGCTGTGGCCGGCATGAAATCGGAATTCGGCTGTAATCCCAAAAATGTGCAGGCCGCCATCGGTCCCTGTATTCAAAAGTGCTGTTATGAAGTTGATGGGCCGGTCAAACAGGCTTTCATACAAAGCGGAATTGCCTGGGCCTCTTTTGCCGAACTGAGCGGTGAAGGTAAATGGCAACTGGACCTGGCCGCCGCCAACCGGGAACTATTGATGCTGTCCGGGCTTTCATCCGATGCGATCCAGATTTCCGACCAATGTGTCTGCTGCCGCAGTGAATTGTTTTTCTCCTATCGCCGGGATAAGGAAGAAGCCGGCCGGCAGATGGGCTTCATCATGTTGAACCGGTAAATTTTAAAAAATATTTGCCACAGAGTTCAGGGGAACCAGGAGAATAATCGATAGGTGAACTGCAGAAGTCTGAAGAAAATTAGAAGAAATATTATATTACATGTTGGTAAGACGACTTATGGAATCCGTTTTAATTATTCTCTATGCTCTCTGTGCCCTCTGTGGCGAGCTGTTTATTTGATAAATTCCAGACTGAACAGGAGCCCCCATGCTCGCAAAAGTTTTCAGCAGCGCCTTGATTGGTATTGATGCGATTCTGGTGGATGTGGAAGTCGATCTGGCCTCCGGACTACCATCCTTTGCCACGGTCGGCCTGCCGGACGGGGCGGTCAAGGAAAGCAAGGACCGCGTCAAGGCTGCGCTGAAAAACTCCGGCTATGATTTCCCGGCCCGGCGTATAACCGCCAATCTGGCGCCGGCCGACATCAAAAAGGAGGGTGCCGCCTACGATCTGCCGATCTCGATCGGCATTCTGGCTGCCACCGGCGTCATCAAGGGACCGCGCCTGCGGGAATACATTCTGCTGGGCGAACTGTCG
>JBBQCH010000034.1:0-22931 GCA_038318485.1 Geobacterales bacterium | reverse complement strand
CGGCGACTGAGATTGTCCTTCGTCACCGTCATCGCTGTCATCAATAATCCCGGCGACCACATTCTGAGGCACTGCAATCATGGGTGGATTTTTGATCAGATCCCGCTCGACGGCCATGATCTGATTGACGATCTCGGCAGTCGTCAGGTTGCGGGTCAGCTTGAAGGTTCCGGTCAGGCAGAACTCGCACCCCATGGCACAACCGGCCTGGGATGAGATACAAAGGGTATTGCGGCCCTCGATCGGGATCAGTACCGATTCAACACCGTTTCCGTCTCCCAGATTGAAGAGATATTTGCGAGTTCCGTCGCTCCCCTTCTCCACCGTCTCCGGTTCCAGGTTGCTGATACAGGCCGTTTCGCTCAATTCCTTGCGCAGGTCTTTTGAGATATTGGTCATTTCATCGAAACTGTGGGCATCGTGCTGGAATATCCACTTGAAGATCTGGTTGGCACGGAAGCGTTCCTTGCCCTGGCCTTTAAGAAACAGCTCCAGTGCAGGCAATGTCAGGTTTTTTAGATCGGTTTTTTCTGTCATTTTGTTTCAGTCTGGCTTTCAGTTGGATTGGTTGTCACGGACTCAATAGTTTGAGGCGAAGCTTCAATACCTGCATCATCCTGCTTTCCCACTTCGGTTTCAGCCGGTTTTTCTATTAGCTCCTGCCTAGCTGATGATGGTTCTGCAAATACAGGTGGCGTGCTGATGACTTCATCAACTTTCTTCTGCATCCGACCAACATTAGGCGATTCGGCCAGTGCGGCCTGATACTCACCCTCGCCCAGCACACCCTTCTGGTGCAACAACCGCAGGATCATATCGGAGCGTTTCAGAACCTTTCCCAGGTTCTTGTATGGGTTGTAGGCCACTCGCGGCCCTGGAAGCATGGCTGCCAGAAAGGCACACTCGCGCGGAGTCAAAGATGAGACCGGTTTGCCGAAATAATATTGTGCCCCATGTCCGATGCCGTAAATCATCGGCCCCAGCTCAATCACATTCAGATAAAACTCGATAATGCGCCCCTTGGTCAACTCCTGCTCCATCCGGTACGCCAGATAGATTTCCTTCAGCTTCCGGGTAATCGTCTTTTCGCGCGACAGAAACAGATTCTTGGCGGCCTGCTGAGTAATAGTAGATGCGCCCCGCTTCAGGCTCTTCTTCTCCAGATCATACTTTATAGCATTCTTGATCGCTTTAACATCAAAGCCTTCGTGCTTGTAGAAATTGGAATCCTCCGCCAGGATGACCGCCCACTTCATCTCTGAGGGGATTCGTCCTAAAGGAGCCCAGTAGCGGTTTTTGGGGCCTACAACGAATGGATGATAGTCACCATGCCAATCCTTGACCTGGATGGTAGTGCTGAATTTCTTATCAGCCAGGCCGGAGACTGGCGGCATTAAGGCCAAAGAAATAGCGATATAGGCAAGATATGCGGTTATTGCCAGGAATGTGTAAAGAATGATTTTCTTCATGAATTGTCAATATATCAGAAACTATCCCAAAGAAAAAGTCCATGATTTTTCATTTATGGGCGATAGACCATGTGGCAAAAACTTTTCAACCTGGCGACTTATGAATTTAAACTTATAATGTCTTAATATTTTACAATTGGATAACCCATAGTACAGATATATAGATGCAGGCGGACTTGTGCCAAAGATATATATTAAAATTGATTTTATGTTATTTTGCTGTTAGATGATTGTAGTTAAAAATTCCAGTCTGGTAACTGACATCGTCGATATTTATGCATAGGCGATCATAACAAAATTTGTGACAGTATTTTTTATTTCAGACAGGAGGATTCAATGAGAATGAACGTTTGCCGTTTGTTATCAGCTGCGTTTTTGCTAACTATGCCCGCCGCAGCATTTGCGGACACATCAATTAACTCTACTACTATTTTTCGTTACTACCAGGACGAGCACTCCGGTTTTTCGAAGAAAGAACTAGCTCCCGCCACCCAATTCTTAGGCATAGATGTTGACAAGCTTGGCGATGGCAACCTCTCGGCCCATCTCTACGGCTGGGGCCGCCTGGACCTGGCCGACAAAAGCTACAACAATGACAAAGTCGACGGCAGCCTTACCTACGGTTACCTTCAGTACCACTTCAACCAGGCCAACGCCAACATCCGCGCCGGGCGGCAATTCATTCATGAAGGCATTGCCAACGAACAGATTGACGGCATCAGTGCCCGTACCGATTTGCCGATGGGTTTCGGGCTGTCCGTCTTCGGCGGTGCAACGGTGCACACTACACATATCAGCGGTGAAAACAGCGATGGCAAAGGGGATGTCCTCTCCGGTGGTCGCGTTAACTATCGCTACAATGGTTTGCTAGAGGTTGGGCTATCAGGTGTTTATGAGAGTGCCGCCCCGACTCTAATCACTCGCACTGCCGGAGATTATCGCCGTATAGGTGCCGACATCTGGGTTACTCCGTTCAAATCAGTTGATATCATTGGGCACAGCAGCTACAACCCGGAAACTGAACATTTCGCAGAGCACTCCTACCTGCTCAACGTCAAGCCGATCAAGCATCTCGTCTTGACCGGTGAGTTTAATCAACACCGCGAACAAAGTTACCTCTATGCTTGGACCATGTTTTCCGCTGCTGCCCTTAACCCTAATGACAAATCCAGCTCAGTCGGTTTAAGCGCTTCATACGAAATCAATAAAAATCTCGAAATTTCCGGCGACTACAAGCATTATACCCGCGAATTCGGCTCTGCCGACCGCTTCGGCGGAGAAGCCCGCGTCAACTACAAAGACAACACCATCCGGGGGGGTATCGGTTACCACTATCTAGACGCCGGTCAAGGCTTCGCCATAGGCACTACTCCCTCCGCCTCCTACCATGAACTGCGCTGCTATGCCATGCATGACACCAAAGGCTACTTCGCCGCAATCGATGTTCTGGGTGATTTCTTCAAGGACAAAATATACAATGAAAACAGCGCCTGGGAAGCAAAGACCTCACTCGGCTATCACCTTACCCCTGCCCTGGCTCTGTCCGGAGACTTCAGCTACGGCAGAAACCCTCAGTTTACCGAAGAAGCCAAAGCTCTTCTACGTTTGACCTACAACATAACTTACCCCGGTATAGGAGGGAATAAATGAGAATTTTAAAACTGCTGCTCCCGCTCATGGCAATAGCCGGGCTTATCGGGATAATCGCCTCCTGCGCCCAGATGAAAACCATTCCGGGCCTGCCGGCCTCGCACCCCGAAGCGCTGGCCATCGGGCAGCAGGTGAGTTGTGCCGAATGTCATGAAGACCAGCAAAAGGGGACAATGAAGGCCTTCGATTCATTCAGCCATACCCGGTCATTTGTCAAGAACCACCGTTTCTACGCCGCATCGGATGACCGGCTCTGCGCCACATGTCACAAAAGTTCCTTCTGCAATGACTGCCATACCAACCAGGTCGAAATGAAGCCGTCTACCATTTATGGCAACCGCCCCGATCGTGAAATGCCCCACCGCGGCAATTTCATGACCCTGCACAAGATCGAGGGAAAACTTGACCCCGCCAGCTGCTACCGCTGCCACGGCAGGGCGAACAACGAGCGCTGTGTTGCTTGCCACAGATAGGAGAGAGAGAGAGATGCCCAAAATGACTACATGGATCAGAATTGTTTCTTTAGCAGCAGTATTTAGCACGCTTGTTGCGTGCGGCAAGGGCAACGAGAGTGCACCTCTTGTGGATAGCACTGGCAAACATCCTGCCGGCTGGATCTCACAGCACGGTGCTGTTGCACTACCATCAACATCCCAATGTGCTGAATGTCATGGGAGCCTTCTGGATGGTGGCATCTCAAAAGTGAGCTGCATGAACCCCACAGCAAGGTGCCATACAAGCAGTCCTGCGGTTAACCCTACTGGCTGTATATCATGTCACGGCGTAGACTCAACCGGACCAGACGGCACTAAAGCACCGAACAGGGCAAACGCACATGCAAAGCATCTGGCGCTTACCGGTGTTTCATGTGGCACTTGCCATGCTGGATCAGGCAGTGGGACGGCACTTCACGCCAACGGAACGGTTGATATTTTGTTTTCAACTACCTTCAACGCTAAAACAGGCTCTCCAAGTTTTAATGCTGACAATGACGCATGTTCTGCTGTCAGCTGTCACGGAGGCAAAACCACACCCAGCTGGGCCACCGGGTCTATCGTTATCGCCACAGACTGTCTTAAGTGTCACGAGCAAGGACCAGTACTTCAGTCACCCCAGTACAATAGCTACTACTCTGGGCAGGCTACACCTATCGGTGTGACAGTCAATCTCCACCAACTCCACCTCGCGCTAAATGATCCGTCCGCTACACCTTCAACGTCCGAGATCACTTGTACCAGTTGCCATAATATAACGACACTGGCTTCCAATCACTTTAGCGGTCTAGCGACACCAGTTTTTGAAGGGACTCCGGCCAACACCATCGGTGGAGGAACTACCAAAATATCAGCATATAGCCCATATGTTTCTACTGTACCTTCCGGTAACTGTACAACCGTGTGTCATGCTAACCGTTACTGGAATAATTAATGGACTACATTTTGCCTTATGAGAATATTGTGGCTTGATCTGGGGCTTAATATCCGCCAAATTAAAGAACAACCAACAGGAGAACGTATGAAAAACAGCTTTAAACATGCATTTGTGTTTCTTTGTGCCGGGCTTGCACTAGCCGCTTGTAGCAAATCTGATCAATCTCAAAAATCTGCTCAGCCGCCCGTACCAGCATTACAAACTGCGAAATCGGAAGCGAATATATCATTAATAAGAGTAGAGGTATACTATGATGCTAAAGCCGAAAAACACGCAACAAAGATTCTAAACAAACTAGTTCGTGCAGGCCTCAATGCGTCTGAAGGTGGGGCCTTAGGGACAATATTTGAAAAGAATCGCTTGAAGGAGCGAATGAACACCTTTGCCGTCAATCGCACCTGTGACCCAATGGTGGTTGAAAAGGTCTGGGCTGCTGTAAATGATGGTACCATGAAGAAGAAAGAGTATGATTTTGCCTGGCTTGATGTCGAGCAGAGAAAACATGTAATTTTGATTGCCCTGATCAATTAGCTCGGAAAGAATATATCATGTTGTTCATTTAAAGCGGCCCCTCCTGAAATCAGGAGGGGCCGCTTTGCATTGCGATCATAGTATTTAAGCCTTATTGTGACGACAATTATAATTGCATATTCATAGTATCGACAGCACACTGCCCCCGAATACTATTCCTCTATATTTTACATATGTAGCCTTTTGCGACGATGATTACCATATTCCCATCCACGCTTGTTGGTCAGATTTCTTTGTGGCACGGGAATAATTACGACTTGATTTTCTTTGGACTTTACTTCAGGCTTTATCTGCTGGACCGGCGGCGGTGCATTTGGTGATGCTGGCGGCACCTGTGCATTCTGCGTTAAAGCAGCACTATCAACCTGTTCCGGATATAGTGCTTTTGCTCGAGCTCTATAGCGGGTCGGAATCTCGTACTCCTTGTTTGTAAAATATTTCACTCCAGCTATATCTTTCCAAGTATAGACCATCCCGTTTGCGGGTGATGAAATAACTATGGCGATCAATACTAACGCGGACTTCTTCATAAGATTCTCATCATGTATAACACAACTCAGTTCCAGTTAATAGTTATCGCATTAAAAATAGGTAAGCACATCAAAATTCCTTACCGCTAACTTCTCGAAATCTTTTGTGTCAAAGGAGAAGTCATGTATCCAGTTACCGTCTATTAAACGCGAAACTGAAAGAAATGGGAGCACCATAACTTTAACGGCCTTACCGGTTTTGTCATGTATAGCATCCTCTTTGACATTGTTTGTAACTTGAACGGTATATTCAGTTGTTTTTCCACCTTCTACCGGATCCTTACCAACCACATTGGTGATTTGAATTGCTGCTGTTTTTGGCAATAACACTTTAATTTTAGCGGCAATAAAATCGATATTTCCCGAAACCCTTAAGGCATGCTCCAAATCTTTTTTCTGAGCATCGGTTTGCTTGTATTTGGCGGAGTGGATTAGCTTTTCACGACTGTTTGCTACAATTTGCTCAGTAAGACCGGCAGCATCATACATCGCTTTTTTATCGCCATCCTGCACACCATGTAGGAATTTGAGCGCTAGGTTCTTGTTACTTTCCAAAAGTGCTTTCTGTTCTTCTCTGTTTTTATTGTTACATCCAAAAACAGAGATGCTCACAGCTATAAGGACAATTATCTTAATTATTTGTTTCATATCTACTCCTAAAATAAAATGACTCGGGAACGTTACCATCCCCGAGCCATCGCATTATATTATACAAGACTATAAATGCAAACTGTTTCTACATGAAGGGAAGGCAAAGTTTCCCTTCTCGTATTAATTCAACTTACCACCAACGATGAACAGCTTTGATAGCTGGAGTTGTTGTGTTGGTGACGTTAGTAGTGGATGCACCACCGTGACAAACGAGGCAGGTCTCAGTTCTGGTTATTGCAACAGAGCGCAGACCATTAATTGTCCCGCCCTCATTCACCATATGGGCTTTAGCTGCGGCGGTGTCATGGCATGTGAAGCAAGCTGCCGAAATCGGAGAAATAACCAGGTTATCAGCAGTATAGTCAGCGCCCGCTGTAACAAACGGAGAATAATAGGTACCGGGTATCGTCTCGTTGCCAGTTACAATTGTACTAATGGTTGCAGGTATTAGAACGTTTGACATGGTTGAAGACAGCAGGTTAGGAACAGCTGCTGCACTTGCACTTGCGCTGAAGTCATATGTACCAGTCAAATGGCACTGTTCACAGTTTTTAAGGACACCTGGATAGCCGATCTTCCAGTATGTATCTCCGGCAGAGGCCTCCCATGAGAATTTGTTTGTACGTTTTCCGGCTGCGTGAATTGAATGAATAGCATCTTTAGCATTTACTGACCAACCGTTGTTATTTCTGTTCACAGTGTGACAGAAAGAACAGGTAGGGGCATCATTGCGCTGTCCTGAGTGGAATGTCGGTGCAATGCCGAGCTTAGCATGGCAAGCGTTACACTTGTCGTTGCTGACAATAGTGCGACGTGCAGTAAATGTAGCGCCGGTTTTCCAAACGTTTGGCGTTACGACAATCAGACCACCAACATTTGTGGCTGCGGTGTACGGATATAGTGCCACATTGGTCTGGGTCAGCGGCGGAGTAGCAGAACCGTAAGTGTAGCCGATACCACCGGTGAACATTGATGCATTTGCAGGCAAAGTCGTACCGGTCATTGTGAGGGTGTAGTAACCGTTCGCATCAGGTGCAGAGAGTGTTGAAGTAGCTACTGTACCGTTCCAGACATTTTTGAGATAAGCGCTAGCTGCTTTGGTGAAATCAGCCGGTTTGGCAATACCATCCTGTGGCTCAGCCCAAGCGAAGTATGCACTTGGTGAACCAACGAAGTTGGTCATCAATTCTGCTCCAGCTGCATAGGTATTGAATACTACATCAGTGCCATCTTTCTTGAACTTGAACTTAATAACCGGATGACTGCTAGCATCGAGAGAAACGCTCGACACATCCCAGGTAATTACTGCTGAGCCAGGCACAACAGTTCCAGCTGCAGGGAGATATCCTGCATAAGTATGGGTGTTTGTGCCACCCAGTTCCGGAGCATTTGGATCGGGGTTTCTAACAGCGAGATGGTACGATTTAATCGTATCACCACTCCCGTGGCAAAGTGAGCAAGCTTGGTCATCAGTTCTTACCCCGCCAATACCATGGTTTGCTCCTGTGGCAAAGTTTACGTTATTGTGACATGAACCGCAGGCACTTCTGGTCACTGTGCTGTTCCATTTATCCACATCAGCGCCCTTGTGGCAGAAGGTACAGTTTCTGATATCCTGAGGATACCGGACATCACCGAACGCAGCTGCAAGTGTACCAGCAGGTTCTGCTGCTGGAAGTTCTTCGCCCATATGGATCTTGTGAATAAAGCTTGTGAAATTACCCTCTTTATAACTTAGAGCGTTAAGCTGTGGAGTATGGCACACCACGCAAACCTTAGTATCTGGACGTGATCCGAAATGACCGCTGGTATTGTTGCTGCCGTACTCAAGTCGGTAGTGACATTGGTTGCAGGCTGCAATAGTTACTATGTCTCGTGCAAAATTAGAACCTGTCGCTGCATCCTTAAATGCGGTGCCGGTAGCAGGAGTGAAGTCATACACCAATGCAGTTCCGTTGGTGTTAACAAACTGAGCAAAAACAACACCTGTAGTAGGGTTAATCGGACCAGCATATGCTTTTGGAGTAAGGCCTAAGATACCGGGAACAACTACACTACGGACACCAATGGCGATACGATGCACCAGAGTAGCGTCGTAGGGGACATTGGTATTTTTAGTGATGTCAGCACCAAAAGTTGCGGTGTATGTGCCGTCAAGACCGTCAACAATCGAGTAACCCTGAGCTTTAATCGTTCCGTCAGCATTGAAGACCGTGACCGAGTCGGTAGCCGGATTGCTTGCGGCATTAGTGCTGGCAGGCATAGCTGTTTGTGGCAGTCCAGCAGAGATGTAGTTCTGCCAGTAGGAAGCACTACCGTTAACGGCAGGCTTGAGTTGGGCAATATGGAGCGAGAAAGTTGCCAGACCAACGACACCTTGCTTATTGGCTTTGTTGTATACTGAGAACTTTACAACCGGCTTACCATCAGCGGGAATTGTGGCGCTAATGATTTTGCCATCAAGAGCAATATTTTTGAGGTCATCTGCACTTAACTTGCCGGAATCGAGAACGGCTAAACTCCGGTCAACACCATCCTTACCATCCACACCATTCACACCATTCGCACCATTCGCACCATTCGCACCATCACTGCCGCTACAGCCGTTCAGTAGAAATGCGACTGAAATAATCGTTGCTGCCAGAAGAGTCAGCCTTTTAAAAACACCTTTCATAATTTCCTCCTTAGTTTTTATCCTACGAATATTTACACCAACCCTCTATAATCGCCACCCTCCTTTCCTAAAGATTTGTTTCCGACAACCAAAACTAGTAACGCATACATATTTTCTGCTTGCAGAAAATCTATCATAGTTTACTGCCTAAAACTTCTTTTTCAGCGTCTCTTTGCTGCACAACCTTTTGGTAAACCGGACATTCCCGGTACCGATCCATACAATACGTGGCGATTTTGAGCACGGTCCTACCGGTGATGTTGCAGCAGTAGCAATCATCAAAAGGCTGGCTGGAAAATTCACACAGACGGGGTTCATTTGCCTGGTTTTTTTGCGTTGCTGGCTCGGTCATGGATTTATCTTTAATGCAAAGACAGTGCCATTCATGCAAACAGCATAACTACGGTCAGTTAGCAGTTTTGGATTGGTTTGAAGCGGTATGCAAAAACGATAGTGGTAGCTTAAACTGATAGCTAAAACAGATAGTATATTGGGGGGGATTAATGCTGTGGGGGAGTTTTTCCTACTAACTGGCGTTTAAACACTAGGAAACACGAAGGTGCTGAGAAGATCTGAAATAAAAATGGGTATCTGGATCATGCTGTTCAAAAGGTGTTCAGGTAATTGCTTGTACGTTCATGCTTGGATGATTAAAATCAATTTAAGGCGCCCTTCCGCAGAAGCCGGTACAATGTTGAATGATCTGTCCAAAGTTGATACCAGGAGTTTCTTCAACCAATTCCTTTAATTCAGTTAATTCCGGTACGTAAGCGGCGGCATGTAGGTGACCGTCGCACAGTCAGTTCGCTCGAACGCCAAGTCCGACACTTGCTATTGCGTCAATTCAGGATTGAAGATACCCCTGTAAAGTGCAATAACTTCCGGGGATATCTCCAACAACCTCATCTTCTTGTTTTTCCAGTCCTCATCGCACCAATGGCCTGTCTTAATGAAGTTCTTGGAAGCACTGCCAGAAGAGAGTATTGATTCCCCGATGTAGGCGAATTCCTCCACTCCTCTTTTTGCCGATCGATACCTCTCAACATAACGCATATTTTTCCAGCTCTTATCCTTAGGCACATCGCTTAACTTACGATAATTGTACAACTGATACCACACAACATATTTAATTCTGTTGAATTCGAGTTGAGGAGGTATCCCCTCTTTAGTAGTGTTGACAGGGACTATTCCATCCGAAGATGGAATGCCATACAGCGGGTCTTTATACCATCGCTCAATCGCTTCGTAACACAAATGGCGATCAATTCCTTGTTGAACCTGGAGTACGTGCAAAAATTCATGTATCAACAGATCCGTCTTGAAGCGCTTCGCGAATACGGGATCTACCGGCTTCATCCCCCTCTTTTCATAAATTACCCTGTGATCTGATTGGAGCACGGTATTGTCCCAGTCCGGACTGACTGCAACGTACCCTTTTGAAGGATATGACTTAGCGGTATTTGCAGAGGAATCAAAAACTATCGGCACTGACATCAGAAACGGTCTCAGTGATGGGTCGAACACCTCAAGCACATTCTTCAAAACTTCGGCGTTGCGCTCACGCGAAATTGGCACTGCCCATCTATCAAGAAACCATCTAGGCAAAAGCGAGAAGACGGGAGTCTCAGCGATCCTCCGACCAATCCCATAAGAGCGGAGCTCATCAACACTACGGTCCTTCATGTACCTGTTTACTAACAGCCCACAACCAAGAAGGAGCAACACAACTAAGAGTGCATTTCTCAGCCAATGAGGCGTACTGGTCCTCATGACTGTCCTTCCACCAATAACAAAAGCTTAAACATCACTTACAGGCTTCCTGCTGATGTTTGCGTCGACGTATTTATCAATGACAAGAGCATGTGACTAAATATCCTTTTTTTAAAATGCTGAACTAGCGGTTATACTGCAGCACTTTTAATCTTCTTCCGAATACCCAATAAAATCTATTCTTCGCCTGCCGTAATGCCGTGTTTTTCTAGCCTGCGACGAAAGGTGTAGTAGTTCATACCAAGCATCGTCGCGGTTTTCATACGCTTACCACCGCAGTACCGAAGGGCCTGTTCAAGAGACCAGCTCTCAAGCTTGTCCATCATGCATGGAAAGGGTGGCGGTACGGGTGTGCTGCTCTCCTCTGTTATTGCAGATGCGACTTCCGCAGAATCAATCAGTGTGACGATATCCGCAGCATTGATGACGCTGCCCGCCCTTAGTGCAGCTCGTCGGATGACGCTTTTCAGCTGTCGAATGTTACCTGGCCAAGGCATGGCAATAAGCCTGGCGATCGCTTCTTCATCCAAGTACACCAGATCGCGACCAAGCTCATCGCAGGTCTGGCGAAGAAACTTGAGCGCCAGTGGGGCAATGGCGGCCGGTGTTTCGCGGAGTGGCGGCAGTGAAATGGTGGCATCAGCCAGTCGGTAATAGAGGTCCTCGCGAAAGTGTCCGGCCAGTGCCTTTTCCTTCAGATTGCGGTTACTGGCTGCTATGATGCGCACATCCACCCTCTTTTCTACGGTGCTTCCAAGCGGAGTAAACTTCTTTTCTTCTACGAAACGCAGAAGCTTGCCTTGCAACTCTTTCGGGCAGGATTCGATGTCATCCAGAAATATTGTGCCGCCATCGGCAGCTTCCGCCAACCCCGACCGATTGCGATCTGCTCCTGTAAAAGCGCCTTTGTTGTGACCGAAGAGCTCGCTCTCGGCCAGATTCAATGGCAGCGCCCCCATCTGTACGGTTATAAGCTCTGCACCACGGCGGGGGCTGAGAGCGTGTATTATTGCAGCCAAACGTGATTTCCCGGTGCCTGTCTCACCTTCAAGAAGCACGTTGAATGATGTTCTGGCGACACTGGCGGTCTGTTCCACAATCGCCTTCTGGTCTGGAGTATCGCCAAGCTGCCTCCGTACTGAGGCCATCAGCTCGTCGGAAAAACCCTCAATTTCGCGGCGCTGAAGCAGGGGCAAAGCAGCTTTGGTGATGGCCGCCAGCAATTCATCCGTGTCTACCGGCTTGCGGACAAAAGCGGACACACCCAGTTCGATGGCTCTGAGCAGGTAACTGGTTTCGGTAAAGGCGGTGCAAAAAATCAGTGGAGTATCGATCGAGCGTTTTTTAAGACAGGAGCAGAGCTCCAAACCATCCATGACCGGCATGCGGATGTCGCTGATGACAAGGTCGGGGCGCTCCAAATTAATCATCTCCAAGGCATCTTGCCCGTTGGCCGCCTGGATGACACGACCGCAATACAATTCAAGAAAAGCTGCGGTTTCACGTCGCAATTCGCCTTCGTCCTCGGCCAGCAGAATGCTAAGGCTCTTAAGGTCGGTCATATAGATTTTCCAAGTGGCAGTTCTATTCTAAAGGTAGCACCATCATGATATTGTAGTAGATTGAAGCGCCCACCCAGGCTTTCTTCGACTATCTTGCGCGACATGAACAGGCCTAACCCGGTACCGCCATTATCTTCCTTGGTGGTGAAATAGGGGTCAAGTATCCTCGGCGCAATGTCATCCGCTATCCCGCAGCCGTTATCGCCGACATCTATGATCAGGGTTTTCTCCCCAACGGCGGACATTCGCACGGTGACAAGCCCCTCTTCCGGCTGTCCCTTGGTTTTGCGACTTTCCAAGATTGCGTCGCGGGCATTACCCATCAAATTGAGGACGACCTGTTTAAACTCATTGGGATAACCATCCACCGTCTGTTCCTCACAACCAAGACAATGAACATCCACGGTAATACAGTGGCGGGTAAATTGAGGCTCAAAAAGTCTGACGGCATCGTTCGTGCAACTCAGTGGTGAAAATGGAATCTTCTGTTTTTCGGTGCGGTAAAAACCTCGGAATTCATCGATTGTGTCAGACATATACCTGATCTGGGACATGGCGCTAGTCTTGAACTCGCCCATATAGTCCGGCGTGAGCGGCTGCATGGTCCCTACGGCATGGGCACGCTGGATGATCATCCCCAAGGTTGCCAGAGGTTGGCGCCACTGGTGGGCGATGGCGCTGATAATCTCACCCATTGCAACCATGCAGGAGTGCCCGGCTTGCTTTCGTTCGGTTATGTCGCGAACGATGAAAACCATACTGGTGGGCTTCCCCTCACCGTTTCGGATAAACTGGCAGTTGGACTCGATATCAAAGCTAGTACCATCCTGCCGTATCGCGCGATATTCACCGGCCCCTGAAAAAAAACCTTGAAACATGTTCATTATATCAGATCTGAGGCGTTCCCTGTCATAAGGAGAAATAAACTCGGCGACATTACGTCCCAGCAAATCCTCTTCCCGTTCATAACCGAACATCGCCAACCCAGCCGGTGAAACCATCCGGACGAACCCTTCGATGTCAGTAATAGTAATGTCATCGGGGGAAGCGTTGAGGATGGATCGATACAACGATTCGCTTTCCCTTAACGCATCTCCCACTTGTTTGTAATCGGCAATGGTGTTTTCTAACGTTTTGGATAAGCGGGAGAACCGGATTATAAGCAGGGTTGCAGCGAGCACTAATGTCAGAGTAGTGGCAAGGGCAATGTAGATCCACCTCAGATCCTGCGGTGGCTTATTCGGATCATAAAGGAATCCCCTGATATCAAAGCCAGGCTTCATCATACCAAGCCTTGCGTATACATCGGCGATGTTACGCCAACGAGCCTGATTCAAGTGTCCAATTTCTACGAGTGACGCATGCAGCAGCGGCTCCATCTGGCGGGCTTCAATGCGCAGCTGTTCAATGCTGTTTTGTTGGCTGTAACGAGAATAAATCAGCTGCACCATCTCCTCCGGGTGCTGCGTGGCATATTCCCATCCCAACAGGCTCGCTCTCCGGAAGGCCTCTACTATTTCCGGTTTTAGCTGGATCTGCCTCTCAGTTGTAAAGAGGTTATCACCGTAAGTATCGATACCTACAGGAAGAGGATAATTAAGTTGGAACGTTTGCCCCGCCTTGTTCAAAAGATTCTGCTTATCCATAAGGCGGGTGGAGAGGGCATCCCCACTTCCGGGTAACATATCCTCCAGGCGTAGAGGGTGCTCCTTTTTATCAGTGAGGATAGCTTCGTTGCGCAAACAGGCTTGCAGCTCGGGAGTGCCTGGTCCGAACATGGCCTTACAACCTTCCTCGCCATGAACACGTTGCCGGCGACTATCCTTGGCGGAGGAGATCGGCAACTGAGAGTGTTGGAAGATGACGGCAAGAACGACCACCGGCGCACCCTTCTCACGCCGTAGCAGCAGATCGGTAGTGCCGACACCAAACTGAGCTTTCCCCTCCAGAACCGTCTTCACCGGATCATCCCAATGTTTGCTCGGTACCAACTCCACATCCAGCCCGGCGGCCTGATAATAACCCTTTTCTTGAGCGGCATAATATCCGGCAAACTTGAAATTGTGCTGCCAATTGAGCTGGAGCCGCACCTTGTCGTTTGCCCTCGCAGAAAGCGGGCACAATATCATGAGCAGAAGTGCCAGGCAGCGGCAGACACTGCTTATCTGGGTACGGGATGGTACACCTGCAGTTGTAAGAATTTCAAAATATCTCACTGAATCCACCCTATATTTGCACTCACAAAACATTACACTATATTCGACAACCACAACCAACTGGGCCCCGCTTCGGCTCACAACCCATGGCAGGTCTTGGCAGTCAGCTGCTTGCTAAAAAAACAGATCCACTATGACTTAAATACACTATAACAAGGAAAAAAGTAAAGAAAGAGGTTGATCATCAGCTGCAACATTGACAAATGCACCACTGAATTATTATAATGGAAGATAAATATTAACAGAGAGACAGAGGAGTTTACACGTCATGCCGATGTACGAATATAGTTGCACAACCTGCAGTCACCAGTTTGAAATGCGCCAGAAGTTTTCCGACCCTCCCGCCAGCGAGTGCCCAAAGTGCGGTGCACCCGTAGAAAAGATGATCTCTGCCACCGCCTTCAGCCTGAAGGGTGACGGCTGGTTCAATTCCGGCTACTGTCCAAAAACCGAAGCACCAAAACCGGCCGGATGCGGCGGTTGTGCCTGTTCAGGGTAATAGTTTTTCATTTATTGCAGTTCGCTGGAATCAAGCATAACCCCGGAGGCACTTACACATGAAAGTTAAAAAGGCCATTTTCCCGGTTGCCGGCCTTGGCACCCGCTTTCTGCCGGCCACCAAAGCTTCGCCAAAAGAAATGCTGCCGTTGATCGACAAACCTTTAGTGCAATATGTCGTTGAAGAAGCGGTCGCGTCCGGTATCCAGCAGATCCTTTTCGTTACCGGTCGCGGCAAACGCAATATTGAGGATCACTTCGATATTTCCGTCGAACTGGAGGCCCATCTTTATGACAAGGGTAAAGATCTGGAACTTTCGCATGTCCGGGAAATTGCCGAAATGGTTGATATTTTCTACGTGCGCCAGAGACAGGCCTTGGGCCTGGGTCACGCCATCCTCTGCGCGAAGGATTTTGTCGGCAACGAACCGTTTGCGGTGCTATTGGGCGACGATATTATCGACAGCAAGCGCCCCTGCCTGGGGCAGTTGCTGGACGTATTCAACGAGCGCAAGGGGTCGGTACTGGCACTGGAAAAAGTGCCGATGGAAAACATCTCTTCCTACGGTTGCGTAGAAGCCAATCTGCTGAGCGGCAACACTTTTCAGGTAACAAACATGGTGGAGAAGCCGGCCCGCGAAGATGCACCGTCAGATATGGCGATAATCGGTCGATATATCCTGACTCCGCGCATTTTTGAAATTCTTGAAAAGCAAGAGCCTGGAAAGGGGGGGGAGATCCAGTTAACCGACGCAATACTCAAACTCTCCCAGGAGGAAAAGGTGTATGGATGTCTGTTTGAGGGATTGCGTCACGATTGCGGCGACAAACTGGGCTTTTTGAAAGCTACTGTGGACATGGCCCTCAAGCGTGAGGAATTCCGCGAAGAATTTGAAGCATACCTGCGCCAGCGGCTGTGCGGAGCGTAATCTACGCTAAATTTAAAAAATAAAGGCGACCCTGATAAGAGTCGCCTTTATTTTGGGTTGCAACGATTGAACTCATTTCTCTTCAGAAACCGCCTGGGTAGTATCCCGTTTCGGTTCCCACCCTTCCCAGACATAAGCCGGATCGATCATTGGGTCATAATAGCCCGGTTGCGGCACCAGGAAGAAAACAGTTTCCGCCATTCCGATAAAACCTCGATAGATCGTCATACCGACACCCTTCAGCGGCCCAACCACATATCCAACCGGTCCCATATCCCGTACTGTCAGAATAGTCTGCTTGGGAAGCTCCACGATACTGGTAAAAGTATTGGCAAGGCCTCTGGTCAGCTTGATAGCCATCTTTTCGGCAATAACTTCGGGTTGCTGCTCCGCTAAGACAGCACCGGGAACCGTTAAAACAAAGGCAAACAGCAGTGCTGCAAACAACAAGGTTTTTTTCATATGATCTCCTTTTTGGTAGCGTGGAAATTATCCCGGTTATCGGGGGAGCCTCGATAGCTTGCGGCACAATATTCTTTCCATTTCAGACTCTTATCACAAAGAATACCGCCATGCAAGCATCACAGATCAAACAGAGTCGGCTCTTTGGGAAGAAACGGCTCAAAGCGTTTCTTGAGGTTGCGTAGCTTTTCAACATAATACTGGACATTAATATCCGGATGCGCCGGATCGAAGGCACTTAGCGGCCGTGACTGTTCATAGGCAGTTGCATCCTTTCCGGAACCACTGACATAGTAGCTGACATGGTCACCTGCTCGATAAGCCCGGTCTGACACAAGCGCAATTTCAAAAGCCGCCGAACGATTGCGCGTACCAAGCCGCACTTTTTCACTATAGATGCTCGGGGATTCGTTCAGTGTTTCGGTACGCGATATCCAGTAGGCATCCAGGCTGTGAGAACGAAGCCGTACGACATATTCGGCAAACAGCCGCTCAACTGCTGTCGCTTTCCCGGACAACAGCAATTCAATCAAATCTTTCGTAAATTCCCTCAGGTACTTTTCCACGCCGCGCGAGCGAAGCCCGCTCCCCTTGATGATTATCCGGCCGTCATATCCCAACAGGGCGTAATTCTTGGTTTTATAGGCAAACATGGAGCGGTAGCGGCCATCCAGTTCGACCTCGATCCCTTCAGGTAATGCCTGTGAAACACGTTGTATCATGGCATACTCGTCGCCTTCGGTAATACATGAGTCAGGCGGCTGGAAGTAAATGCCGTCTGTGTCAACTTCAACCGGCTTGGCGCCTTCACCTTTTAGCAGGTCAATCATGCTTTTAATGGTTACCCGCCCCAGCCTGGTGACTTCAGCTGCCGCACCCGGATCTGAAAAGTTGTGCCGCGCAGCCCCCAAATATCCATAGAACGAATTGATCAGTATCTTGAAGATCTGCTGGAGCGCATCATAATAATTTCGTTCGCCTTCCGTACCGGACTCGCGCGCCATCTGCTTAGTCAGCAACCTGAAGCGTCTCAATTCAGCCAGCATAGGCAGAAAAAGCCCCAGACTGTCTTTTGCCGGCGCAAGTGCATAGGTAAGAATCAACGAAGGGTAGAGTGATGCCACGTCACAATGCACAATCGGACTTATGACACCTTCACGGTTCTGTTCGGTATAGCCACCCTCAAAAGGTGCCGTTTCGGTAGTGCGGGCCGGAATTGCATGACCACGATGCAGGTATTCACGCAGAAAAAGTGAATTGATACGGGTGGCATTGCCGCGAATGACGCAGTTCTGGAAAGAATAGGGGAAGATGCGGGCCTGCAAAAACCATGGATAGCCAAGCAATCTGAACAGTCCCAGTGTTTCCCGGACGTCGTCAAGATTATAGCGATAAAGCTGCTCAGGATCGTCGCGGAAAACAGCTGAAATGTCGGCGCCCTCCAGATAAGTACGGTCCTCGGCAGCTACGCCGAAATGGCGTGCAACCGCTTTGAGTCCGTGACTTTCCAGGTTGTGCTGGGAAACATCGTACTGCTGCACCAGAAAATAGGTGTCGATTATGTGCCGACCATAAACATCCCAACGGGGATAGTCGATTGATTTTTCTGCCAGAGTCCAACGGGCGTGCGGAGTTATATGAGGGGCAGAACCATTGCGACCCCAGTCCAGCTGAACGCCGTGCATGCGTGCGCGCTTGCCGATATAATCAAGATCGAAACGGAAAATGTTATGTCCGGTAATCACATCCGGATCTGACTTATGAATAGCAGTGTTCAGCGCCCTCAGCAATTCCGGTTCGGAGAGCTGATCCCCGCGCAGCACGGTTTCCTCTCCGTGAGAATCCTTCAGCGCAATCGAGATAATCCGGTCTTCCAGCCGCTCCGGATTGGAAAAGTCGTATCCTTCTGCACAGGCCGTCTCGATATCCAGTGCCAGGCAGCGCAGTTCTGAAAATTCCAGTTCTTTGAAAAGTGTTGTCCCGCTGTCCAGCATGTACTGATGCGAAAGATCGGAAAACATTAGATAAGGGGCATTGTTGGCGTTGGCGCTTTTTCCGGTTTTTGCAGCCAAAAAATCGCGGGCTGACAGACAGTCGCTCCAGGAATCGAAGCGGAGTTGATATCGGAAAAAATCATCCCCCGGCAGCTGCCGTACTGCACAGGCTGCCTGGCAACCAGCCAGCAATGCCGGATCGCCGATCAGAATAAACGGGTGGAAGGGCTCATCGTGAAACTGCAGCCGTCCCTCGGATTTGAAAAAGAGCCGCATAAAGCGCCCGGCCGGCTCCACGGCGATGATGCCGGTGCGCTGATCACGACCAAAGAGCAGCGGGTTATGTCCCAATATACTGACCGGCATGGCAGGCACCTCCTGATTCCATCAGAAAAAGGTTAAAAAAATGGGGCGATTTAAAAAACCGCCCCATTACTGTTACTTACAGTCTGACCGGAATGAATCCGGCCATTTAAATTCCGGCTTTCTGCTTCAGTTCAGCAGCCTTGTCGGTCTTCTCCCAGCTGAATTCCGGCAGTTCGCGGCCAAAGTGGCCATAGGCAGCGGTTTTCTTGTAGATCGGGCGCAACAGATCCAGTTGTTCGGTGATGGCACGGGGACGCATGTCAAACACTTCGCGTACCAGTTCAGACAGACGATCCTCGGAAACCTTTCCGGTGCCGAAGGTGTGAACCATGATCGAAACCGGCTGGGCTACTCCGATGGCGTAGGCTACCTGTACTTCACAACGGTCACACAATCCGGCAGCCACAAGGTTCTTGGCCACATACCGCCCCATGTAGGCTGCGGAACGGTCAACTTTGGATGGATCTTTACCGGAAAAAGCTCCGCCGCCGTGACGTCCCATGCCGCCGTAGGTGTCAACAATGATCTTGCGGCCGGTCAGACCACAGTCGCCCATCGGTCCGCCGACAACGAAACGGCCGGTCGGGTTGATGAAGTAACGGGTATTGGCATCCAGCAGTTCTGCCGGAATAACTTTTTTGATAACTTCTTCCATGACGCCATCTTCAATCTGCTTGTGAGTCACGTCAGGCGTATGCTGGGTGGAAATAACGACCGTATCGACACGGACCGGTTTATCGTTGACATACTCGACCGAAACCTGGGACTTGGAGTCGGGACGCAGGAAATTGAGCTTGCCGGACTTGCGCACTTCAGCTAACTTGGCTACCAGTTCATGTGCCAACTGGATCGGCATCGGCATCAGTTCCGGAGTTTCATTGCAGGCATACCCGAACATCAACCCCTGGTCTCCGGCGCCCTGCTCCTTGTGAAGTCCTTCACCTTCGGAAACACCCTGGGAAATATCTGGGGACTGTTTGTCGATTGAAACCAGTACGGCACAGGTATCGGCGTCAAAACCCATCTCTGAATCGGTATAGCCAATCTCCTTGATGGTCTGGCGGGCAATCTCGGAGTAATTGATGATGGCGTTAGTGGTGATTTCACCGGCAATAACAACCATACCGGTTGTCACAAGGGTTTCGCAGGCTACCCGTGCGGTGGGGTCCTGAGCCAGAATTGCGTCGAGTATGGCGTCGGAAACCTGGTCGGAAACTTTGTCGGGGTGCCCTTCGGATACTGATTCGGATGTGAAGATAAACTTTTCTGCCATGGTGTCTTAATCCTCTCGTTTCTATGTGGTTGCAATGAAATTTGCCCAGTGTGAATTTGTAAATGTATAGATAGGTAGCTGTTTTGTCAAGTAAAGAGAGTGAGCAGACTTATTCCGTTTGACTTCCTGTCCATGAATTATGCAGAATGCCATTAGATGCTGCTTATTCCGGTTTTCAAGGCGGGTGATATGTCCACCATCATCAACATCTTCACGATATTATTGGTATGCACAGCGATCAGCACCGCAGCTGTTGCTGGAACAAAACGACCCGTCGATGTCTGGAATTTTTATCATTTCGACGGCATCGGCTTCAAGGCCGGTCCATCTTCCGACAACAAACCCTTTGTTGCGGCCAGGGAAGGCGTGCGGCCGGTAGTACTATTGGCCGAAACAGCTGACATTGAATCGATAGCGTTGCCAAAAGGCGCCGGAGCCATCTCCGGCATCTGCTATATCCAGAGTTCCGGCGGCAAACTTGGCGGCGGGAGCGGATACGTGCCATGCCCCCGGGTGCCACTGCTTATTTCCTCCGGAGGCAAGCAACTGGTTACGGTACGGACCGACGAGAATGGCTACTTTGTGGTCGTGCTGGCAGCCGGAGCATATCAGGTCGGCAACCAACCCTTCACAGCTGAAATTTCGGTAGAGCTCGGAATAACAACGCTTGTCCCGCTGCGGGCAGGTAAAAGGATGGTGGATTGATGAGAACATTTCTTACTAGGCTTTCGATTACGGCTCTGACCCTGTTCGCACTATGTCGACCGGGCCTTTCCGGGCAGCTTGACGATTATTATCTGAACCAGTTTGCCGAACAGCCTGACACAGCATTGCAGAAGGCGGTCCTATTCCAGAGGAATCCAGCTGAAATGCCGCATTGCGGAACACCACTCAAACATGGCTTGCAGCGCGACTGGAGCAAACTGGAGCCGGACACGCAAAAAGTGCTGGCAAAACAGCTGGCAGCCCCGGTACTCACTGGCAGTGAATTAACGCTTTTGTCCTCCTCGGGACGCTTCAGGATTCACTACACTACCGGCGGAGCGGATGCCATCCCATCGATTTCATGGGTCCAAACCGTTGCCCAGACGTTTGATGATGTTGCCACTGCCTACCTAACCCGTGGCTGGCGACTGGCTCCCACCGTGAACGGTTCACCATATGATGTTTATCTGCGGGAACTGTCATCTCAAAAGCTCTATGGTCAAACAACCTCCGATCAGCCGCTTCCATCAGCCGGCTTCTCCAATGCCTACGGAAGTTATATGGAGATCGACAACAACTTCACCGACAGCATCTATGTCAATTCGACGGGTGGACCCTACAGCGCCACCCAGAGCCTTCAAATTACCGCTGCGCACGAATATCATCATGCCATCCAGTACGGCTACAATTTCTTTTTCGATGTCTGGTACGCCGAAGCCACTTCGACCTGGCATGAAGACGAACTCTATGATGGCGTCAATCAGCTCTACAACTATATCCCGGCCTGGTTCGGCAACAGTAGGCTTCCCCTTGATACGGCAGTCAGCACTGCTAACGGCGGCGGCTATGGCCGCTGGATTTTCAATCGTTTTCTGGCGGAACAGCACGGCACTGGAGTCATAAAAGCAGCCTGGGAAAAACTGGCCACCATGAACTCACAAGGCAGCAACGCAGACATCCCCATGGTACCGGTTCTGGAAAGCATGCTCTCTGCAACCCCGTTCAACAGCACTCTTGGAGCGGAATATTTCGGATTTGCCAAACGGGTTTACATGCGTGACTGGGGAACCGGCACTGTAAGCCACCCCCAAGACCTCAACCTAATCCACCCTTATACCCCGGTGACCATCAACGACACCGCTGTTACAACATTTACTCTTCCCCATTACTCATTTGCCTACTACAGCTTTACCCAGGCCAGCGCGAACAATCGCACAATAACAATCAACAAGACCAGCGGCATCCGGACGGCCGCATTCAAGAACAAAGTTGAAATAACGGCTAATTCGGTCGGTAGTTATTTCGTTGGCACGATGAGCGGAACCGATGAAGTCGTCCTGCTGGTGGTAAGCATAACCAACGTAGACGGCCATGTGGCTTCCTTCAGTACCGGCGATACCACCGGCAGTGTTACAGAACCTCCAAATATCCCGGCCTCCAGCCTTGCACCGACTGCAACCTCAAGCGGTGGCGGTGGCGGTGGCGGCTGCTTCATCGCAACAGCCGCCTACGGCAGTTACCTGCATCCACAGGTCCAGATTTTGCGGGACTTTCGGGACCGTCACCTGCTGACCAACGCCCCCGGACGAGCTTTTGTGGAACTCTATTACCGCCTGAGTCCGCCACTGGCCGATTTTATTGCCGCGCACGAACTATTGCGCCTGTTAACGCGGTTGGCGCTAACCCCGCTTGTGATTGCGGTTACATATCCGCTTCCGGCAGGCATAACCATGCTGATGGCAGGCGGATTGCTGTCATACTTCAGCTTACGACGCCGCTTTCGCGCATCTAGAGCAAACTGCTGAAAATTAATATTGCCTGGAAGATTCCCCGGAGGATTCTGATGCCCCAAAAAGCCATAATCGGCGTTGTCGCTCTTGTCGCGCTCGGCCTGGCCATTTACACTCTCATTAATCGTAAACCGCAAAGCAGCGGCACTCTGAAGGTCTCGGGCACAATTGAAGTCACTTCGGTGGCACTGTCATTCAAAATCGGCGGCCGGATGACGGAACGCCTGGTTGATGAAGGACAGGTCGTGAATGCCGGGCAACTTGTAGCGCGCCTGGAAAACAATGAGCTTAAGGACTTGTAAAATAATAACATGACTATTTTTGCATTGTATGTTAGCTTTTGTGCATGGATATCGAATCAGCAATCAAAGAGCGCTTTCAGAATCTTGAGTGGACAATGGATGAACGGATGCGGCGTTTATTTGCGGCA
>JBBQCH010000033.1:0-23345 GCA_038318485.1 Geobacterales bacterium | reverse complement strand
GAAATGCTGGAACTGGATATGGGGATGGACTCCGATCTGGGGATCGACTCAATCAAGCGGGTTGAGATCCTTTCGGCATTGCAGGAACGCATCCCCGGTTCGCCGGTGATTGGTCCTGAGCATCTTGGCAGCCTGCGAACTTTGGGCGAGATCGCCCGCCATCTGGGCGCCGGAACTGCGACTTCAACTCCTGCGGCAGCTGCAAACGTTTCCGCCGACAACATCACCGAAACCCTGCTGACGGTCGTAGCCGAGAAAACCGGCTATCCGGTCGAAATGCTGGAACTGGATATGGGGATGGACTCCGATCTGGGGATCGACTCAATCAAGCGGGTTGAGATCCTTTCGGCATTGCAGGAACGCATCCCCGGTTCGCCGGTGATTGGTCCTGAGCATCTTGGCAGCCTGCGCACTTTGGGCGAGATCGCCCGCCATCTTGGCACCGAAAAGATTTCTGTAGGGGCAGGTCTTGCGCCTGCCCTTGTTCCAGCGAACACAGTTGAGCAGCCTGCACCTGCAGTAACAGCGCTGCCCGGCAATCTGTCAGTCGACGACACCGCAGATGTCAATCGCAGCACAATCGTCTCATACGTCATGGAGTCCCTGACCAGCGACATCTCCGTGTCAGCGGAAGGCGAACTATGGGTGACCAACGATGGTTCTCTCTTCTCAAGCGAACTCTGTTCGCAGTTGCGTGCCGGCGGTCGCACGGTTCGCCTGGTGGAGTTGGATGAAGCTAATCAGATTGCGGCAACTGTTGATATGGCGGCACTGGTCATTGTCGCACCAACGGCTGGAACCGACGACGATTTTCTCGAAAAGGCCTTCCTGCTTTTGAAAAGCGCGGCTCCAGCCCTGCGAAGGGCTGGAGGAACCGGCGGCGCTCTTTTCACAACTGTTTCACGCCTGGATGGGGCTTTCGGCTTTGGGGAAGACACACTGCTCAACGACCCGCTCTCGGGCGGCCTGGCAGGCCTTGCAAAAACTGCCGCCCGCGAATGGCCGGATGTAACCTGCAAAGCCATTGATCTGGGATCATTTCCTGATCCATCCGCTTCGGCCCGCGCCGTGGCTGAAGAACTGTTCCGCGTCGGACCGGTCGAAGTCGGACTGAATTCCGAAGGGCGAATCGGCCTGACCCTGACCGATCTGCCGGAATTGCCGGTCCCACAGACACCGCCGATTCAGGCTGGTGAAGTGATCGTGGCGACTGGAGGCGGACGCGGGGTAACAGCAGCAGTTGCGGTGGCACTGGCAGAAGCCTATAAACCGCTACTTGTCCTGCTGGGGCGAAGTCCCGAGTTGACGCCGGAACCGGCCTGGCTGGAGCAGTTGTCCAACGAAAGCACGATCAAGCGCGCCATCTTGGCCAACGCCACAGGGAAAATACACCCTAAAGCAATTGAGGAACAGTATCAGGCGATCATGGCGGGACGCGAACTGCGTACGACGCTGGCCCGGGTCGAAGCGGCCGGAGGTAAAGCGCTCTACCGATCCGTAGATATCCGCAACACCGATGCCGTCGGCGCTTTGCTGGCAGTGATACGCCAGGAGCATGGCCCGATCCGGGGTATAATACACGGCGCCGGGGTTCTGGCAGACCGCCTGATAATTGACAAGACCCGGGAGCAGTTTGCCCAGGTCTACGGTACAAAAGTAACCGGACTCCGTACTCTGCTGGCCGCCACTGCCGGAGACGAACTGCGTTTCATCGCCCTGTTTGCCTCCACCACCGGGCGCTTCGGCCGCTCCGGTCAGGTGGACTATGCCGTTGCCAATGAAGTACTCAACAAGCTGGCCCAGAGCGAAGCGCGCTGCAGACCTGCCTGCCGGGCAATCAGCATCAACTGGGGCCCATGGGACGGCGGCATGGTCACTCCTGCCCTGAAAAAAGTATTTGCCGGCGAAGGCATCGGGCTGATTTCACTTACCAAAGGGAGTGAACTCCTGATCCGTGAGATCGCCGCCAGCGATGGCCCTGTTGAATTGGTTGCACTGGCCGGCACCCCCGGCAAACCGGTCATATCATCCGGTACGGCACCTGCTAAACCGCTCACAGAGGCTTTCGGATTGACCTTGGGAGTTGCCGACTATCCTTTTTTGCGTTCACATGTCATGGATGGCAAAGCGGTCCTGCCGATGGCAATGATCGTGGAATGGCTTTCCCACGGCGCACTGCACGGCAATCCCGGTTTCCGTTTCCATGGTTTCAACAACCTGCGGGTCTGCAAGGGTGTCATCTTTGAAGCTAACCAGCCCTACAGCGTGCGAATTTTGGCCGGGCGTGCCGAAAAGCGCGATTCACTTCACATAGTAACGGTCGAACTGATCGGAAACGGAGTCGAGGGACGACCAGTTCTACATGCCAAGGGCGAGATTGTTCTGGCGAAACGGTTGCCGGAGGGAATCCGTTCGATTCCCGACTTGCCGTCGTCACCCTACACTCCCCTGAACGGCCAGATCTATACTCCCCAGCGCCTGTTTCATGGCCCGGATTTACAGGGTATCCAACAGGTTGAGAGTTGTTCTCCAAAAGGAATTGCAGCCATCGTCAACACGGCTCCCCAGCCAGCGCTCTGGATTAATCAGCCCTTCCGCAGCGACTGGCTCTCCGATCCACTCGTAATGGACTGCGCCTTTCAGCTGATGATCCTGTGGAGTTTCGAACGTTTCGGCTCCGGCTCACTGCCCTGTTTTGCCGGGCGCTATCGTCAGTACCTGGACATTTTCCCCCGCGATGGCATCCAGATAGTGATACGTGTCACCGCCGAACGTGAGCACGGCGCAACCGCTGATATGGAATTTCTGGACAAGCAGAGCGGCAAGCTGGTCGCACGTCTGGAAGGTTACGAATGTGTCATTGACCCTTCACTCGGGCGCGCATTCCAGCTCAACCAGCTGCCAAAAACGGATCATAATGAACTGAGAGCCGCCTGAGATGCAATTGGCTTCGTCAGTAGCAATTGTCGGGATCGGCGGTATTTTCCCCGATGCTCCGGATTTGGGCCGTTTCTGGGACAACATCCGCAAGGGGCATAGCGCCGCCCGGGAGGTTCCGGCAGGCAGATGGCATATTCCGACAGATGCGGCCTTTGACCCGGAGATTGGCAAAGCGGATCATGTTTATTCCCGCTCCGGCTGTTTCATCGAAGAAATCCCGTCCATCACAAACCTGTCCGGTCTGGTCATGCCTCATGAGCAGTTGATCGGACTGGACCCGCTTTTCCATCTGCTGATCCATGCCGGCAAACGCGCCTTTGATGACGGCATCACGGAACCGCTGGACCGCTCCCGGATCGGTGTCATTATCGGCAATCTGGCTCTGCCCAGTGAAACATCCGCCCTGCTGTCGCGGCAATTGCTCGGCAGAACCTTCGAAGAAAAGCTGCTCGGGCGTTCCACAGACCGGACCATGGCCGACCCGATCAACCGCTATGTTGCCGGACTTCCGGCCGGCATACTGGCGTCCGCAATGGGCCTGGGGGGCGGCAGCTGCACCCTGGATGCCGCCTGTGCCTCTTCGCTGTACGCCATCAAACTGGCCATCGATGAACTCCTTTCCGGACGCGCCGATGCGATGCTGACCGGAGGACTTTCCAGACCTGATCCGCTTTACACACAGATGGGATTTTCCCAACTGCGCGCCCTTTCCCGCCGAGGAATCTGTTCTCCTTTCGACGCCTCCGGCGATGGCCTAGTAGTCGGTGAAGGGGCCGGCATCTTCCTGCTTAAACGCACTGAAGACGCTCTGGCCCACGACGACCGTATCTACGGCATCATCAGGGGCATCGGCCTGTCCAACGATGTGGGCGGCAGCCTGCTGGCCCCTCTTTCCGAAGGGCAGCTGCGCGCCATGCGGGCCGCCTACGCCCGGGCCGGCTGGGAGCCGCAGGACGTGGACCTGGTTGAGTGTCACGCCACCGGCACCCAGGTCGGTGACGCCACCGAAGTTGCCAGCCTGCGGGAATTGTGGGGTGACGTTCGTCCAAGCGGAAGATCGTGCATCATCGGTTCGATCAAATCCAACATCGGTCATCTGTTGACCGCCGCCGGCGCTGCAGCACTGACCAAAGTTCTGCTGGCCATGGGAGAAGGACAACTGCCCCCCACCGCCAACTTCAGCGCCCCCCAGCCCGGAATGGACCTTGACAACACACCGTTCCGCGTACTGAAAGAAGCCCGCCCCTGGCAGCGCCGCTCCGATGACACACCCCGCCGGGCCGCGGTCAGCGCCTTCGGTTTTGGCGGCATCAACGCCCACCTGCTGGTGGAGGAATGGCTCCCTAAAGCCGCTCTGCCCAAAGCCCCCAGACACGAACAAAAGCCAAAATCAAGGAACGAAATCGCAGTAGTCGGCATGGATGCCCGTTTCGGCCCCTGGCAGTCGCTGCGTTCCTGTCAGGAACGGGTCCTGGGCGGCAATTCCCACAGCACCCCGACGCCTCCACGCAAATGGTGGGGAACTGAAGAAAGTACCTGGTTCCGGGAAGAGGGTCTTAACAATACTCCCTTCAGCGGATACTATCTGGACGAAGTTGAGGTTCCGGCAGAGCAGTTCCGCATCCCGCCCCGCGAAATGGAGGAGATGCTTCCACAGCAGATTTTGATGCTGAAGAGTGCCGCCGGTGCCATGGCTGATGCCGGTTTTGACCGGGAGGACAACCTGCGGGCCGGAGTTTTCATCGGTATTGCCTTCGACATGAGCAGCACTAACTTCAGCTTCCGTTGGTCGATAGTGCAGCAAGCCGCCGCATGGGCAAAAAAGCTGGGTCGGGAACTGACAACTGAAGAGCTGGCAACCTGGACCTCTCAACTGCGTGACGACGCCGGACCGCCACTGAACGCCAACCGAACCATGGGAGCACTGGGCAACATCGTGGCCAGCAGAATCGCCCGGGAATTCCGCTGCGGCGGTCCCAGCTTCACCCTTTCCAGTGAAGAATGCTCCGGAATACGCTCTCTGGAAACCGCGGTGCGCCAACTGCAGAACGGTGAGATCGACAAGGCGCTGGTAGGTGCCGTGGATCTGGCCGGTGATCTGCGGGCGGTTCTTGGGCAGCATGCCGGAAGAAACTTTTCACCATCCGGCCGAAGCCTCCCCTTTGACGAAAAAGCGGATGGCACGGTAGTCGGCGAAGGGGCCTGCTCGGTAATCCTGAAACGACTCGACGATGCCGAACGCGATGGAGATCGAATCTACGCCGTAATACGCGGCATCGGCAGCGCCGGCGGCAAAACGGTCATTCCAGATGGAGAGGCCTACGGACAAGCCCTGGAGCGTGCTTACAGTGACGCCGGTGTCAACCAGGCCACCGTCACCTATCTGGAGGCTCACGGCAGTGGGCACCCGGTCGAAGACAGCATGGAAGCCGCTGCACTGGAAACTTTTTTCGGCAAGGCCCTGACAGAGGATTCCGCTCCCCGTAAAGAACGCTCCTGCGCTGTTTCCAGCATCACCGGCGACATTGGCCACACCGGCGCCGCATCCGGCTTGGCCTCCTTTGTACGGGGCTGCCTAGCTCTTTATCAGCAGATCATTCCCCATTGCCGCGGGACAGAAACGCCCCGTCCGGAGTTTTCCGGCAAAGGGCCGCTCTACCTTCCCCGCACAGCGCGCTACTGGCTCCGCAACCGGGCCGAGGGGCCGCGCCGCGCCGGAGTCAGCGTTTTTGGAGTGGACGGCAGTTGCAGCCATGTCGTACTGGAAGGACGGGATGACATACCGCCGCGGCTTGAATCCGAACGGATTGCACCGCTGGGCACCGGGACGGAATGTCTGTTCAGTGTAACCGGCGAGAACCAGGCTGAACTGGCCCGGGGACTCGACCTGCTGCGCCTGCGCTCAACCCAGAACCATGGCAGCGGCCTGGCAGCACTGGCCCGTGAATGGAACACCCGTACGGAAGCATCCAATGACAAACCATACGCGATTGCCCTTGTGGCCCGTAACCTTGATGAACTGGCCGCTCTGGTGGATCAGGGCAAACAGGTTCTTGGCAGCAACGGCAATGGTTCCGAAACCATTTCCCATCCATCCCTGCATGACCGGCTTTTTTACTCAACCGCTCCGCTTGGCCATGATGGGAAGGTCGCTTTCGTATTTCCCGGGTCGGGTAACCATTATCCCGGCATGGGCATCGAGCTTTCCTGTCGCTGGCCGGAAATCTTTCGTCGCCAGGACGCCGAGAATCTTTATCTTCGCAGCCAGTTCCAACCGGAACGTTTCTGGAACGGCGCGACAATGGCCGAGATCAACGAGAATCACCGGGCGGTAATTTTCGGACAGGTAGCAACCGGCTGCGTTGTCAGCGATATAGTCCGTAGTTTCGCCGTGCAGCCCCAGTCGGTGATCGGCTACAGCCTGGGCGAATCGGCCGGACTGTTCGCACTGGGCGCCTGGCATGACCGGGACGGCATGCTGACCCGCATGCGAAATTCGACACTTTTCACCAACGATCTGGCCGGAGAATGCCGGGCTGCCCAACTCGCTTGGGGGCTGAAGCCTGGCAGTAACGTCGACTGGAGCATCGGTGTTGCTGCTGCTCCGTCGCAGGATGTGGAAGCTGCTTTAAAAGGCGCCAAGCGGGCTTATCTGCTGATTGTGAATACCCCGGAAGAATGCGTGATCGGCGGAGAATCCGGTGATGTGGCGCAGGTGGTACAACTGCTTGGCTGTCGATTCTTCCCGCTCCACGGTGTAACCACGGTACACTGCGAAGTGGCCGGAGAAGTGGCTGCTCCCTATCGTCAGCTGCATCTGTTCCCGACAACCCCGCCGCCCGGAATCCGCTTTTACAGCGGCGCCGCAGGAGCCCCCTACGAAGTCAACCGGGAAAGCGCAGCCGACTCGATCCTGGCCCAGGCCCTGCATGGCATTAACTTTCCGACCATAATCGAACATGCCTATTCCGATGGTGTGCGCCTGTTCCTGGAAATGGGGCCGGGCAGTTCCTGCAGTCGGATGATCGGTAATATTCTGGAGGGTCGCCCCCACCTGGCCAGGTCGGTTTGTCATCCGGGACAGGATCCAAACTCGGGACTATTGCGGCTACTGGCTCAACTGGTGGCAGAGCGGGTGCCGCTGGATCTGTCGCCACTGTTCGAATCGCCACAACAACAAGTGCAGAATCTGGGCAGGGCAAACACTGTCCGCATACCAGCAGGTGGTACGCCGTTTCAGCCATCGCCTCCACCGCGCCGCCCCCAGCCTGCACAGCAGACGACTGTAATTCCGACCGTGGCGGAGATTATTTCGCAACCTCAGGGAAACGGTTGTATTGCAGCTAATGGGTCAAATGCAGAAATCACCGGACAATCCCCAACTGAACCGGTCATAAGGCAATTTGCCGCAGCGCAGGAGGCACGTCTCAAGGCCCACGAAGCTTATCTGCAGGTTTCCGACACCTTTACAAATTCCATGGCACAGGCCCTGGCATTGCAGGCGGCACTCCAGCATGCGCTTGGGTATGAAGATCTTCCAGAGAGCACTATTGCAGCCCCTTTAGCTCAGCCAGAGAAGAAACCAGGCGTTTTCAATCGCGAGATGTGCATGGAGTTCGCCATCGGCAGCATTGCCCGTATGTTGGGGCCGGAGTTCGCCGAAGTGGACAATTTTCCGACCAGAGTGCGTCTGCCTGACAAACCGCTGATGCTGGTTGACCGGATCGTTGCCCTGGAGGGGGAAGCCCGCTCCATGACCAGCGGCAGGGTCGTGACGGAGCATGACATCCACGCCGATGCCTGGTATCTGGACGGGGGGCGGATCCCGACCTGCATCGCCGTCGAAGCCGGACAAGCCGACCTGTTCCTTTCCGGTTATCTGGGGATAGACTTCATCACCCGTGGTCTGGCGGTCTATCGCTTGCTGGATGCGGTCGTAACCTTTCACCGCGGCCTGCCGGGACCGGGCGAAACGATCCATTACGACATACGCATCGAGCGTTTTTTCCGTCAGGGAGATACCCACCTGTTCCGCTTCCATTTTGAAGCGACCGTCAACGGCCAGCCGCTATTGACAATGCGCGACGGCTGCGCCGGATTCTTCAACAGTGAAGATCTGGAAGCAGGCAAAGGCATCGTACGACCGGCCATCGACATGCGGCCGACCAGCGGCATCCGTCCCGCTGACTGGCGTGAACTGATTCCAATGGCTAGAGAAGGTTTTGATTCCAGCCAATTGAGCCGTCTGCGAGCCGGAGATCTGGCGGGCTGTTTCGGACCTGATTTCGCCGGACTCAGCCTGAAACGACCTCTTACAATTCCGGGCGGTAGAATGGAGCTGGTTCATCGGGTGATCGACATTGACCCGAGCGGCGGGCGCTACGGCCTGGGCCAGATCCGCGCCGAAGCGGATATCCACCCGGATGACTGGTTCATCACCTGCCACTTCGTTGACGACCGGGTCATGCCCGGCACGCTGATGTACGAGTGCTGCATGCACACCCTGCGCATTTTCCTGTTGCGGATGGGGTGGGTGGCCGAAACCGACGGTGCAGCCTGGGAGCCGCTGCCGGGTATTGCCAGCAAACTCTGCTGCCGCGGCCAGGTACTGGAAAGCACCAGAGTTGTCACCTACGAAGTCAGCATCCGTGAACTGGGCTATGGACCTGAACCCTACAGCATTGTAGACGCGCTGATGTATGCCGACGGCAAACCGATTGTAGAAATCACCGATATGTCGGCCAGGCTGACCGGCACGACACGAGAAAAACTGGAAGCAATCTGGTCCGCTTCGCCGGAAACCCCAAACAATGGAATGAAACCGGCCATCTACACCAAGGATCAAATCTTGGCCTACAGCAACGGCAACCCATCCGAAGGATTCGGCGAACCATACCAGATCTTCGACAGCAGCCGCAAAATCGCCCGCCTGCCCGGCCCGCCCTTCCAGTTCATGGACCGTGTCACCGCCCTGCGTGGTGAGCCTTGGCAGATGACCGCCGGTGCCATGGCCGAGGCCCAGTACGACATTCCGGTTGACGCCTGGTATTTCGCTGTCGAGCGCCAGCCGCGCATGCCCTTTGCTGTCCTGCTGGAAGCTTCCCTGCAGCCCTGCGGCTGGCTGGCGGCCTACGTCGGCTCGGCTCTGACCAGTCCAACCGATATCTCCTTCCGCAACCTGGGGGGTAAAGCGATCCAGCACCGTCCGGTTACTCCGGAGAGCGGTACCCTGACCTGCAGCGCCACCATGAAAAAAGTCGCCACCAGCGGCGGTATGATCATTCAGGAATTCGACTTCACGGTAGCAGACCGATTGGGAATCCTGTACGAAGGCGATACGATGTTCGGCTTCTTTTCCAAAGAAGCCCTGGCGGCCCAGGTTGGAATCCGCGATGCAAAACCGTACCAGCCGACGGCCCCGGAGATTGAGCGAGGCAGAAGCCTGCCCTACCCGCAGACGACACCCTTTTCGGACAAACAGTTGCAGATGATCGACCGTATCGAAATGTTTATACCGGATGGCGGCCCGGCCGGGCTCGGCTATCTGCGCGGCGTCAAGGATGTAGACCCGGATGAGTGGTTCTTCAAGGCCCATTTCTACGAGGATCCGGTCACACCCGGCTCTCTGGGTCTGGAATCGTTCCTGCAGCTGGCCAAGTTCGCGGTCGTGGAACGCTGGGGCTGGCAGGCAGGCGAAAAACTGGCGGCTGTCGCCCTTGGAAAACGTCACAGCTGGCTCTATCGCGGGCAGGTTGTACCATCCAACAGCATGGTAACAGTGGAATGCTGGATTACCGCCGTGGATGAAAAAGAACGTACGCTGATCGCCGACGGTTTCCTGTCGGTGGATGGCAAAACAATTTATCAGATGAATGATTTTTCAGTAGGGATGGAGTAGGTAATTAATGAAGTACACCAAAGTAATAATTGAAGCCCTTGACTACCAGCTGGCTCCGGTGGTTGTTTCATCAACCGAGCTGGAATCGCGACTGGAACCGCTTTACCGACAGTTGCATATCGCTCCGGGTCAGCTGCAGGCTCTGACCGGAATTCGCGAACGCCGTTGGTGGGAGCCGGGCTACCCGCTTTCCCAGGGAGCAATCTCTGCCGGTCAGAAAGCGCTGGCTGCCAGCGGCATTGCTGCCTCTGAGATCGGCGCACTGATCTACACCGGTGTCTGCCGGGAACAGTTCGAACCGGCCACCGCCTGCCGCGTTGCCGCCGGACTAGGGATCGGCGGCCAGGCCGCGGTCTTCGATCTTTCCAATGCCTGTCTGGGGGTATTGAACGGCATTCTGGATGTGGCCAACCGTATCGAATTGGGACAGATCCGGGCCGGCCTGGTGGTTTCCTGCGAAAGTGCCCGTGAGATCAACGAAATCATGATCGCCCGCATGTTGGAAGAACGCAACATGCAGCACTTCGCCGCATCCCTGGCAACTCTGACCGGCGGTTCCGGGGCTGTTGCAGTACTGCTGACCGACGGTTCCTTTTCCGGTTCAACCCGTCGCCGACTGCTGGGGGGTACCACCCAGGCCGCCCCGGAGCACCACGGTCTCTGCCTGTGGGGAATCACACCGGACGGCAAAGGGGGGTACATACAGTCCATGAGCACCGACGGCGTCAACGTCATGAATTACGGGGTAGAACTGGGTCGCCGCACCTGGGAGGCTTTCCTGCCCCAGGTAGGCTGGCGCGCCGAAGAGGTGGATCGGGTGGTCTGCCATCAGGTCGGTTCGGCACACCAGAACGCGATCCTCAAAACGCTCGGCATCCCGGCTGACAAGGATTTCACAACCTACGAATTCCTCGGCAACATGGGTACGGTTTCCCTGCCGCTGACCGCCGCTCTGGCTGCCGAGCGCGACATGCTGGAGGCGGGTGACAAGGTTGCCCTGTTAGGTATCGGCAGCGGTCTGAACTGCCTGATGCTGGGAGTGGAATGGTGACAAACGGATTCAGCAGGGAATATCCCTTTACCAGCCACAAACTTGATCTGGGAGGTCCTTCGACTCAGCTCGGGACAAGCCTGAACTACCATTATCTGGACGAGGGGAGCGGCGATCCGATAGTAATGGTGCACGGAAACCCTTCCTGGTCGTTCTACTACCGCAACCTGGTGATGGCCTTGCGGGGCCGTTACCGCTGCATCGTACCGGATCATATCGGCTGCGGCTTTTCGGATAAACCGGATGACAACCACTATGACTACACCCTGCTCCGCCGGGTGGATGATCTGGAGAAACTGCTTGATCATCTGGGACTGACCGAAAACATCACACTGGTGGTTCACGACTGGGGCGGAATGATCGGCATGGCCTATGCCGTCCGGCACCCGGAACGGATCAAACGTCTGGTGATATTGAATACCGGCGCATTCCACCTGCCCGCTGCAAAATCTTTCCCGCTTGGCCTCAAAATCTGCCGAGAGACACAGGTAGGTGCCCTGTTGGTACGCGGTGCCAACGCCTTCAGTCGCGGTGCCACCTGGGTTGGCTGCAAACGGAACCCGATGCCGGCTGAACTGCGAAAGCTGTACCAACTTCCGTACGACTCCTGGAAAAATCGCATCGCTACGCTTCGCTTTGTGCAGGATATACCTTTGACTCCCGGTGACCGCAATTATGACCTGATCAGTGCCGTTGCGGAGGGCATCAATCAGTTTCGCAGTCTACCGATGCTGATTTGTTGGGGAGAAAAGGACTTCGTCTTCGACCGCCACTTCCTGGCCGAATGGCAGCACCGTTTTCCCGAAGCAGAAGTTCACAGCTACCCTGATTGCGGCCACTATATCCTGGAAGACGCCAAAGATGAGATCATACCGCTGATATCAGACTTTCTTGACCGGAATTTAATATAAATCCTTTGTATGGGCGATCCCTTGCGTTCGTCTACAGGCCCGTCTTTTTGGTCCTGCTATCACAATCAGGCCACCAGCAAGGGCATAGCTCTACATTTTAGACAAAAAAGGACTCCACATGACTACCCTACCTAAATGCTCTGCATGCAGTTCTGAATACACCTACGAGGACGGCGAAATATACGTCTGCCCGGAATGCGCCCATGAGTGGCCCAAGGCAGTTGCGGAGATTGCAGAGGCCGATCGAGTCGTGCGAGACGCTTTCGGCAACCTGCTGATCGACGGCGACTCAGTGACCGTCATCAAGGATCTGAAAATCAAGGGATCGTCATCGGTGGTCAAGGTCGGCACCAAGGTCAGAAACATCCGCTTAATCTCAGGAGACCACGATATCGACTGCAAGATCGACGGCATTGGCGCCATGCAATTGAAATCGGAGTTCGTCAAAAAGGCATGAGACCGTAGCCATGAATCCTCAACGTTTCATCAATATTGCCGCCCATCTCCCGGAGATGGCCCGTCTACAGCCTGATACGCCGGCCATCATTTTTCCCTCAGGCAACCGCCGCCTTACCTTCCAAGAACTGAACTCCCTTTCGGACCGTATTGCCCACGGACTGGTCAAAAACGGCATCGGCCGTGGAGTACGGACAGTCCTGATGGTGCCACCAGGTCCGGAACTTTTCGCACTGACCTTTGCTCTCTTCAAGACTGGAGCAATACCGGTGTTGATCGATCCCGGCCTGGGGATCAAGAGTCTGAAAGCGTGCCTGGCTGAAGCCGAGCCACATGCCTTCATCGGCATCGCCAAAGCACACATCGCCCGGATCCTGTTCGGCTGGGGCAAAAGAACGCTCCGCACCCATGTCACCGTCGGGCACAAGCTGTTCTGGGGTGGGATGAACCTTGACAGCCTGCTACAGCATGACGAACAGGACATATCTTTTTCACCAGCCCCGACTGGCCGAGACGATACCGCCGCAATTCTTTTTACCAGCGGCAGCACCGGCCCACCCAAAGGGGCGGTCTACAGTCACGGCAACTTTTCAGCTCAGGTAGAAGCACTGCGTGCCGTTTACGACATCCGGCCAGGCGAAATTGATCTACCCACTTTCCCGCTCTTCGCCCTGTTCGCCCCGGCCCTCGGCATGACCGCCGTCATCCCGGAGATGAACTTCACCCGACCGGGCTTTGTAGATCCGCAAAAAATCATCTCAGCCATCACAAACCACGGCGTAACAACCATGTTCGGTTCGCCGGCCCTGATCAACCGGGTCGGACGCTACGGGATTGATCACGGCATCCAGCTTCCCACACTCAAAAGGGTCATCTCGGCCGGAGCACCGGTGCCGGCCTCCGTGCTGGAACGTTTTACCACCATGCTGCCGCCCTACGGGGAGATTTTTACCCCCTACGGCGCAACCGAAGCGCTGCCGGTCTGCTCAATCGGCAGCCGCGATATCCTGGGGGAGACAAGCGCCATCACCGATGCAGGAGGCGGTGTCTGCATCGGCCGTCCGGTGCCGGGCATACGATTGGAAGTGATCGGGATCAGCGACGAGGCAATTCCGATCTGGAGTGATGCGCTGCGCGTTCCGCCCGGCCAGATCGGTGAGATTGTCGTACAGGGGGATCAGGTCACACGCGGATATTACAATCGGCCGGAAGCCAACCGGCTTTCTAAAATCACGGATCCGGCTGGCGGGTTCCTTCATCGCATGGGTGATCTGGGTGGATTTGATGAGAAGGGGCGGCTCTGGTTCTGCGGCCGTAAATCGCACCGGGTGGAAACTGCCGATGGCCCGCTTTTTACTATTCCGGTAGAAGGAGTCTTCAATACCCATCCGGCAGTTTTCCGCACCGCCTTAGTAGGCATAGGAAAGCCGGGGAGTCAGCAACCGGTGCTATGCGTTGAACTGGAAAAAGACATAAAAGTCGATCAGGAGCGGATCAGAACAGATCTGTTGGAGATTGCCAAAGCCCATGTCCACACCCTCGGCATCACAACAATACTGTTCCATCCTACCTTCCCGGTTGATATCCGCCATAATGCCAAGATATTCAGGGAAAAACTGGCGATATGGGCGGCTGGCAAGCTATCATGAAAGCTCTTGTAACAGGTGGAGGCGGCTTCCTGGGAGGGGCAATTGTACGGATGCTGCAAGAGCGGGGTGACGATGTCCGGAGTTTCTCCCGCAGTGAACATCCTGCTCTTGTTCAATTGGGTGTGAAGCAGATCCGGGGCGACTTGTCGAAAGTGGACCAGGTCACAAAAGCGGCCGAAGGTTGCGACATTATTTTCCATGTGGCTGCCAAGGCAGGTATCTGGGGCAGTTACGACGAGTTTTACGATGCCAATGTAACCGGCACGGCCAATGTACTGGCCGCCTGCCGGGTAAACCATATCAGCCGACTGGTCTACACCGGTTCTCCCAGTGTTGTTTTCGACGGCAATGATGTTGAGGGCGGCGATGAATTACTCCCCTACCCGACCCACTATGAAGCCCACTATCCGCAGACCAAGGCCCTGGCCGAGCAGCTTGTTCTGAAAGCAAATTCTCAAACCCTGGCAACAGTATCTCTGCGTCCCCACCTGATCTGGGGACCGGGCGACAACCATCTGGTCCCTCGCATCATCGCCAAAGGACGGGCCGGCAAACTGCGGCGGATCGGCAAGCGCCCCTGCCTGGTGGATACGGTCTACGTTGACAACGCTGCCCAGGCCCATCTGCTGGCGGCCGACCGGCTGACAACGGGAGGAAGCGTGACCGGAAAGGCCTATTTCATTTCCAATGGCGAACCGTTGCCACTCTGGGAGATGGTCAACCATATCCTGGCCGCCGCCGGCCTTCCTCCCGAATCACGCAGCATCCCGCCACAAGCTGCCTATGCAGCCGGTGTCATCTGCGAAGGGCTCTGGAAACTGCTGCGACTGTCCGGCGAACCGCCTATGACCCGCTTTGTCGCAAAAGAACTGGCCACGGCCCACTGGTTCAATATTGATGCCGCCCGTCGCGATCTGGGCTACCAACCGCTGGTATCTCTGCAGGAAGGTTTACTGCGTCTCAGCCAGTGGCTGAAAGCAGAAAGGCCATGAAGCCACCCTGCCCCAATCAGGGAGATATCCACATACGTCTGTTCAACCTGGATTCAAGTAAAGCTGAACTGGCCAGACTCGAGCTATTGCTGTCTCCGAACGAGCTGGAAAGAGCCAACCGCCTTTTTACCAACCAGCTCCGAAGTCGCTACATCGCCGGGCGAGGAACCCTTCGCACGATTCTGGCAAACTGCCTGAACCGTGAGCCTGCCGACCTGATCCTGACTACAAATCAATACGGGAAACCTTTTTTGCCGGACGAACCTGGTTATCAGGGCCTCAGCTTCAACCTCTCACACAGCGGGGATCTGGCCATTCTGGCGCTAGCCGAACATTGTGATCTGGGAATAGACCTGGAACAGATCCGGAACGACCTGCCTTTCAGAGTCATGGCACAGCAGTTTTTTTCCAGCCTCGAACAAAAGGAACTCTTCAGCCTGCCGGACGAGCTGCAAATTGCCGCCTTCTACCGCTGCTGGACCCGTAAAGAAGCCTATCTAAAAGGACACGGCAGCGGATTCTCTCAACCCGCCGACTCCTGTGACGTATCCCTGCTTCCCGGCCAGCCGCCAGTACTGTTTTCATATCGAACCGACCCAGATCAGTCCGGCAACTGGAATCTTATCGACCTCGACGTTCCAGTTGGTTTCTGCGCTGCACTGGCGGTACAGGGGCAGATACGGATCATTCGCCAATTTGAAAAGGAAATATTATGAAAATTGCAATTGTAGGTTCCGGCGCACTGGGATTGTTTTACGGGGGGCTTCTTCAGCGGGGCGGCAACGAAGTTCATTTCCTGTTGCGCAGCGACTATCAAGCGATCATGCAGTCTGGACTGACGGTACACTCGATTGCTGGTGATTTTTACCTGCCAAAAGTGAATGGACATAGAAACACTGCCGAAATAGGGCCGGTCGATCTGGTTCTGGTCGGACTGAAGACTTTTGCGAACCAGCGCCTTGGGGAACTGCTATGGCCTTTGATCTCGGAAAACACCCAGATTCTTACTCTGCAGAACGGTTTGGGAAATGAGGAGTATCTGGCGGATTTATTCGGTGCGGAACGGGTCATCGGCGGGGTCGCCTTTCTCTGCTCCAACCGAGGCGAAGCTGGGCATGTCCATCACACAGCGGCAGGTAGAATAATCATCGGCGAATATCAGGTCATAAATCAGGATCGGATTGAGTTGCTGTCCGAAACCTTCCGGTCGGCAGGCATCGACTGCAAGACCACTGACGACCTGAAGAAAACCCGCTGGGAAAAGCTGGTCTGGAACATTCCGTACAACGGCCTGTGTGCACTGCTGCGGCAATCGGTAGACCTTCTGATGAAGACGCCGGCCACCAGAAAACTGGTACGGGATCTGATGGTTGAAGTGATTGATGCCGCTAACACCCAGGGACTGTTGGAACCCATCCCGGATCACTATGCCGACAGCATGCTGGAATTTACCGACGGAATGGGTGTTTACAAACCGTCCATGCAGATTGACCGCGAAGAGGGACGGGAACTGGAAATACAGGCCATATTCCGGACTCCGCTGGAATTCGCCCATCTGCAGAGAGTTTCGATGCCGAGAGTAGAGATGCTGGCGACAATACTGGAACAGACAGGTGCGTTTTAACCCACCAAACCGGCCTTAATAAATGATGATATATCCTTGCTGTTCGGCAATTTTCCGTACTTGATCCTTATCCTGGATCGTATAGGTTTTTCCCTCCAGCTTGAAGGTATAGCCCCCTTGCCCATCCGGGATGGCGTCCTCCAGCAGGGCTTCGAAAGTTGCTGTTTTTATCATCCAATCCTCCCGCCGTTTTCAATTATTTCCGTTGCTTGCCACCTTGACCGCCTCAACCAGCTGCATCACGTCTTCCCTGGTTGTTTGCCATGAGCACATGAAGCGTGCGCCACCTGATCCGATAAATGAGTAAAAGCGCCAGCCGACTGTGCGCAGTCGATCTGCGACAACTTCCGGCATTTCTACAAAGACCGCGTTGGCCTGACATGGATACATGATCCGGAGTCCGTCAATAGAGATCAGTTCCTGTGCCAGCAGTGCAGCACAGTCATTGGCATGCCGGGCGTTTTTGAGCCAGACATCACCTTCCAGCATACCGATCCATGGAGCCGAAATGAACCGCATTTTGGAGGCCAGTTGACCGGCCTGTTTGCAGCGATATTCAAATTCGTGAGCCAGTTCCTGATCAAAAAATACGACCGCCTCCCCGATCGCCATGCCGTTTTTGGCACCACCCAGGCAGAGAACATCAACCCCGGTCCGCCAGCTTATGTCGGCCGGTGCCACACCAAGCGATGCAACGGCGTTGGCAAAGCGGGCTCCGTCCATATGCAACCGCAAACCATAGCGGCGAGCCAGTTCGCTGGCAGCTGATATCTCTTCCGGTGAGTACACGGTCCCTACCTCGGTGGCCTGAGTCAGACTTAGCACCTTGGGCCTTGGGTAATGGATATCACTGCGACGGGTAATGGTTCGTTCGACTTCAGCCAAGTCGAATTTCCCCCCCGGACCATCTACATGCAGAAGCTTGGTTCCGTTTGAGAAAAACTCCGGCGCACCGCATTCATCTGTTTCCACGTGGGCCAGTTCATGGCAGATGACGCTATGATACGATCTGCAAAGAGCTGCCAGCGCGAGAGAATTAGCCGCCGTGCCGTTGAAAACGAAAAAAACCTGACAGTCGGTTTCGAATATCTGGCGAATTTTTTCGCAAGCCCGTCCTGTCCAGAGATCGTCTCCATAAGAAGATACAAAGCCGCTGTTGGCTTCCTGCATAGCCTGCATGGCTTCCGGACAGATACCGGCATAATTGTCGCTGGCAAACTGATTGAGTGTTTTTGGCTGCACTTTCTGGTCAATAACAATCATATTCCCTCCGGCAAACGGAAAACATAGTTGTACTTAGTGGCAACAAACTAACATCTGTTTCTTCTGCTTGCCAGAGTTTTTCTAATGCATACCGTGACAACAGTTGAATTGTCGCTGACAAATGGCTATGATACGCCGTTAGATCATACCACCCGCAAGGAAGAAGTTTTATGCATTACAGCCGAATGTGCTTTTCACACAAGATTGTTCTAGTGAGCTTGATTACCACGATACTGGTCGGCTTCACGGTTCTGCGCACACCCTCCGTAACCGGTGAGCCGGCTGCAGCTCCTGCAGACGAGGCGAAGGAGAATCTTGCGCGGGTTGAATACCCCAGTCTGACAAACATCCGCTGGCACGCCCACTTCGTTCAGCCACAGCAGACACTTGAATCTCTCTTCGGAGATGACTGGGTCTGGGTTGCCCGGTTCAACCGGATCGACCGGCGTCATGTCTACCCCGGTATGACCATCAAAGTTCCTGACAATATCGCCGACATCCGCAATTACACCCCGCTGCCTGATTTTTACGAACCGGCCGCCCGGCATGACAAATATATTCTGGTGGATATAACCGAGCAATGGCTGGGCGCCTACGAAAAGGGCAAGCTCGTATTTTCAGCGCCGGCCGCTACCGGCAAGGCTACGACTGAGACTCCGACCGGCATTTTCCGAATTGATGCACGCCACCAGACACACACTTCGTCGCTCTACAAAACTGCTGACGACGAAGAACAATATCCAATGGACAATGCCATGCGCTTCCATATTGGTGAAGACAATGTATCCTACTGGATACATGCCCGCGACCTCCCCGGCCGGCCAGCATCCCACGGCTGTATCGGACTTTTTGACGAAGAAATGCAGAACCGGGTTTTCGGCACTCCGGCAAAACCGGTACTGCTTGATTCACAAAAACTGTACGAATGGGCTGTTGGTGCTGAAGAATATGATGACGATTATGGAGAACTGGATGAACTGGAAGATGGGCCGGTTGTCGAAGTGCGCGGTACTTTGCCACGTTATCTGGATGTGTCTTTTAAGCATTGATACTGAACGCTATCTGAAACTGGGAGGAGAGTCATGACAAGATTTTTACTGGTCATACTGGCAATCTGTACACTATCGGCACCAGCCTTTGCTGCACAGACGGTTTATCTGAAGGACGGGGGAAAGATTCGGGCTAAATCGGTCTGGCGAACAAAAGACAAGGTACATGTTCTGATAAACCGCGACACATTGACGGATTTCCCCCCCTTGGAAATCAATATGAAAAAAACCTTTGCCCGTAATCGTAAATCATCTCAGAAGCCGGGTCGCAGCACGGAGAAAAGCACGTCAGTCCCCGCAACGATCGCACCAAGCGATGTGACCTTAAAACAAAAAAACGTTGGAACCAAATCTGGTTTGCAGCTACCCAGTCTGCCGAAGCTGACTGAAAAAAATCCGGGAAGTTTGGTGCCCAAGGGCGAAGAAGGAGCTATCAGGAAGCAAAAAAGAGAAATGACAGAAAGATTAGGCGAATAGTTTCCAGCAATGAACCATAAAGAGGGGGCGCAGCAGTTTAATCCTGCGACGCCCCCCAAACTGCAGCAAAGCCTTGGCAGTTTATTTAGAAAGCCAGCGAGCCACATCCTTGGCATGATAGGTAAGGATGATGTCAGCTCCGGCCCTTTTGAAGCTAATCATGGTTTCCATTACAACCCGTTCCTCATCAATCCACCCCTTCTGGGCAGCCCCCTTGACCATACTGTATTCCCCTGAAACATTGTAGACTGCCAGAGGCATGTTGTATTCGTTGCGCAGGTCTCTCAGAATATCCAGATATGGCAGGCCCGGTTTGACCATGATTATGTCTGCCCCCTCTTCGATATCCGCTGCGGCCTCCCGCAATGCTTCCAATCGGTTGGCCGGATCCATCTGGTAGCTACGACGATCGCCGAATTGCGGTGTTGATTCTGCAGCCTCACGGAATGGCCCATAATAGCCGGAAGCATATTTGACGGCATAGCTCATGATCGGGATCGAGTCGTAGCCGTTTTCATCCAGCGCCTCGCGAATTGCCGCCACACGACCATCCATCATATCGGACGGCGCTACCATGTCCGCACCTGCTTCCGCGTGAGACAATGCCTCCCGCGCCAACAACTCCAGGGTCGAATCATTATCAACATCCCCGTTTTTTATAATTCCGCAGTGGCCGTGATCGGTGTATTCACACAGGCATACATCGGTGATGACCGCCAGTCCTGGCACCTCTTTTTTCAATGCCCGGATTGTCTGCTGAATTATGCCGGTTTCTGAGTAAGCATCACTTCCTACCGCATCCTTGGTCTCCGGAATTCCGAACAGAATTACTGCCGGTATTCCAAGATCACGCACCTCTTTTGCCTCTGTCACAATATTCTCGATCGACTGTTGATAGATGCCGGGCATGGACGAAATCTCTTTTCGAATTCCGTTGCCAAAAGCCGAAAACATTGGATATATCAGATCGTTAACTGTAAGAGATGTTTCGCTGACCATCCGACGAAATGTTTCATTGCCTCTGATCCTTCGAGCACGGAATTGTGGAAAAAACATTTAAAAGCCTCCTTGTATTACTGCTATAATTACCGATTTCAATTACGGGTTAGGGTAACAGAATAATTCAGGCATCGTAAAAATGCAATATTTTACCCCTGCTCTTGCATAACGACTGAATTATGCTAGTATACATAAAAAATATTAAATGTGTTTTTGTACTTGCGGGATATCGGACTAAAATGGTATTAAAAGAAAAACTTAAGCAGCACATAGACCCAAAAGGAGGGCTAATTAATGAAAAATAAGTTAAGTGGAATTGTTGCAGCAGCTCTTATAGTATCGGCAGCCACCGCATTCGGTGCTGTCAAGGAAGGCCAGTTCTCGATTTCCCCAGTCGTCGGAGGCTACACTTTTGACCACAGACAGCACCTCGAGACATCTCCGGTCTACGGACTCCGTGCCGGCTACAATTTTACAAAAAGTTTTGGCATTGAAGCTTTGTTTGACTATGCCAACACCAAGCCGAGCAATGCTCCCAAGAAAGATATCGGTATGTTCAGATATGGCGGGGAGCTGCAATACAACATGTGGCCGGACAACAAATTTGTACCATATCTGGCAGCCGGTTACGCAGCAATGAATATGAAAGGCGAAGACTACGGCAATAAAGCACGCGGTGCTTTTGATTACGGCCTGGGTGCCAAGTATTTCCTGAATGACAACTTTGCATTACGCGCCGATGTTCGCCACATCCTTTTCAGCGTCAGAGACAAGTTCGCCAACAACTTTGAGTATACCATGGGCGCATATATCCCATTCGGAGGCGCCGAGCCAGTAGTTGCCCCGGTAGTTCCACCTCCGGCACCAATGCCTGAGCCAGCTAAAATAGTACCTCCGGCACCACCTGTCCCTTCAGCAGACCTGTCAGTATCACCGACAAGCATTGTCAAAACCGATGGTGCCGCGGCGACACTAAGCTGGACGTCACTAAATGCTGATAAATGCGATATCCAACCAGGGGTTGGTCCTGTAGCAACACAAGGTTCGCAATCAATTTCTCCTTCTCAAGACACCACTTACACACTGACCTGTGTCGGTGCTGGCGGAGAATCAACCAGCAAAGCTAATATCGGCGTAACACTTCCTCCTCCACCACCAGCTCCGGCTCCGGCGCCGGTAGTGATGACGCCACAGAAAGCTGCTGCTAAAGAGCGTTTCTGCGACAAGCCAGCAGTGATAACTGTGCTTTTCGATTTCAACAAAACAGACATCAAGCCTGGCTACTCCGACGACCTCAACAAACTGGGTGAATTCCTTAAGGATTTCCCTAATGCCAAAGGCGAGATATCCGGCCACACCGACAACATCGGCAGCAAAAAGTATAACCAGAAACTGTCCCAACGTCGTGCTGAAAGTGTTGAAAAACACATTGAAAAAACTTTCAGCATCGCTCCTGAGCGGATTACAACCAAGGGATACGGCGAAACCAAACCGGTTGCAACCAACAAGACAAAAGTGGGACGACAATTGAATCGCCGCATTGAAACAAACTTCACCTGCGAATAAATAACAACTGAACAGAGTATAACTAAAGCCCTTCCGGATGCTATCGGAAGGGCTTTTGTTATATAGGTGATATAAAGTAAGAAACTATTTTTTGGGGCCTTAAAATAATTCTGTGTAAATAAAAGTACAAAAAAACTAAACACCTAAAGATAGGGCCGTTTTCCCCAAAAATCCTGATATTACATGCAAATAAGTTTCATTTCCATTTGAGTTTCTTTCATATATTTCCATCTATTTCGGATAGCTTTATCACATAAACAGCACAATGGGGTAGCGGTCAAAGCTACCCCATTTTCTTCCATTGATCCGTGGATTCATTTGTTCAAATCGCAATTGGCGTCCCACCAGTAACGGAAATGAGTACTGGGAAACATCAATAAATTTAACATGTAACATCTGATTTGCATTCATCTGCTTCAAACATTTACGGCATCGGTTTAAAGTCAGATTGCGGATTTGAACCATGCTCAATTATCGTGTGCATTTTTTCAGCCAGTCACAATAAAGACAAATCAGGATTTAAATATGAGCGAATTTAAAGGCCAAACCCTATGGGTGCGGATTTCTTGACTATTAATAAGAAAGGAACGGTCACAAGGTCACTTTCCTCAACAGAATAAGGGCCGAAAGAGGACAATGCCGTGACCATTTCAAACGATGGACAAGTTAAATGTCATGGGATCAAATATGCCGGCCTGGAATGGTTATTATAAAATGAATGAACAAAGCTAAGAAAACCATACTGGACATAATATGAGATGCCTAATGATTTCATGTCTTATCTTTTATGGCTTCCATCTTTCTCAGCCTATCTAAGAAATTTCAGATTAAAAGAATAAACTCAACTTTCTTTTTCACAAAATCGAGTGCTCTGGCAAGCAAGAGGCCGACCAGGTAGTTGCAGACAGACCAGTTCCGGGTCATCCCCGCATGGTTCGGACTGTCCTTCAAGCAGACAGCAGATAAATTCACTGTCAGTTTTTTGTACCTGATAGTTGAGCGGCTCAAGGAGCTGGTACTTCTTACTCAGGATTAAACTCAGCTCATTCGCTGACATAGGATGTGCATAATGGAACCCCTGGGCTTCACGACAGCGGTGAGCCAGCAGTAATGTCTCGTGCTCCTTAAGCTCAACCCCTTCAACAACAACATTCAACTGCAGGCTGTGGGCCATGTCTATGATGGCTGACAGAATTTGGGCATCTTCTGATGAGCTATGGGATTGTGTAATGAATGACCGGTCTATTTTGAGAATGTTGACAGGCAGATTTCGCAGATTACTGAGTGAAGAATAACCGGTACCAAAGTCATCAATACTTATAATTATACCTAGGAGTCTGTCGGACTTATAGCATCAAGCCAGACATAACTGATGTTTGTGTAACGGGTATAACAAGCTGATATTATTAGTATAAATACTATTTTTACATTGCTTTTTTACCGGTTTTGGTATATGTTCTGCCTGTAATA
>JBBQCH010000032.1:0-23601 GCA_038318485.1 Geobacterales bacterium | reverse complement strand
AGTTGATGTACGTATTATCATCCCCTCAGTTACCGGAGTAGTACAGGCAGGTATCTGACGTCCCTTCATCTGCTCTACTTCAACCAGACACATGCGGCATGCGCCAAAAGGCTTAAGCTTTTTGTCATGACACAGAATCGGGATATTTACCCCGTTCATTTTTGCCGCTTCATAAATTGTAGCGGTTTTGGGCGCTGTAACCTGCTTATCGTCTATTGTAAGATTTACCATCACAACCTCTGTTTCAGTGAGTTTGACCGTGTGCGCGAAGATTAAAAGAGACTATTCGAGCGCCATAAAGCGGCAGGCGTCATAGCAGGATTTACATTTGGTGCATTTTTCCTTGTCCAGTACCGCCAACTGACCCTTTTCCCAAATAATTGCATCAACAGGACAGGCTTTTTTACAGGCACCGCATTTGACACATTTATCCTCAACAACCTGCCACAGAAGTAACTCTTTACAGCAATTGGACGGGCAACGTTTATCGTTAATATGTGCCTCATACTCATCACGGAAATAATTGATGGTAGAGAGAATCGGGTTAGGAGCCGTCTGACCAAGTCCGCAAAGTGAAGCTTTTTTGATAGCAATACCAAGATCCTGAAGTGTTTCTATATCTGATGGTTCACCGCGACCTGTCGTTATGCGTTCAAGAATATCAAGCATAACTTTGAGACCGATTCGGCAGGGAACACACTTGCCGCAGGACTCGTCTCTGGTGAAATTCAAAAAGAAACGAGAAACATCAACCATGCAGGTTGTTTCATCCATTACAACCAGACCACCGGAACCCATCATGGCGCCAGCCTTGATCAGCGAGTCATAATCGACTGGGGTGTCAAGTATTTCAGCGGGAATACAACCACCGGAAGGACCACCTGCCTGAACAGCCTTGAATTTTCGGTTGTTGGCAATACCGCCGCAAACATCATAAATAACTTCACGAATTTTCATACCGGCCGGTACTTCTACTAGTCCGGTGTGTTTGACTTTGCCGGTTACAGCAAAAATCTTTGTACCTTTAGTTGTTTCTGTCCCCAATGAAGCGTACCAGTCACCACCCTTGTTAATTATGTGGCGAACGTTACCGAAGGTTTCTACGTTATTGATGTTGGTAGGCTTACCCCAAAGACCACGGACGGCCGGGAAAGGGGGACGCGGACGACTCATGCCACGATGTCCTTCAATAGAAGCCATCAGTGCTGTTTCCTCACCGCATACGAAAGCACCGGCACCCATCTTGATGCGCATATCAAAGTCAAAATTCCAACCCTTGATATTATTGCCAAGGTATCCCTGCTCATAACAAATATCGATGGCATGCTGAAGACGTTGAACAGCCAATGGATACTCAGCACGGACATAAACATAACCAAAATCGCAACCGATCGCATAGGCTGCAATCATCATCCCTTCGATAATGCAGAAAGGATCGCCTTCCAGAAGCGAACGGTCCATAAAAGCGCCTGGATCGCCCTCGTCGGCGTTGCATATCAGATACTTGTGATCGCCCGGTGAAGCCTTGCAGAAAGACCATTTCATTCCGGTAGGGAATCCGCCACCACCACGACCACGCAAACCGGATTTTTTTACTTCTTCAATGACTTCTTCCGGCTTCATGCTTTTGATGCACTTCTCAATAGCCTTGAAACCATCCTCTTCAATATAAGCATCAATACTATCCGGATCAATTTGTCCGCAACCAGTCATTACAACACGCATCTGAGCGTCAACAAACTGATTGTAGTAAGGTTTGGCCTTTCGTTTTTCAATTACAGTTTTATTAACTATATGTTCATCAATAATCTTCTCTACTTCATCAGCCTTAACAAAATCATAGGTGATACGCCCTTGCTCAGGAGTGATTATGTCAACCAGAACGTCGTTGGCGCATAGTCCACGGCATCCGGTTTTAATAACATCACAACGCTTGCCAACAACGGCATCAACGCCCTTCTCAGCGAGAAGTTTAATAAAGGCCAACTCGACCTCTTTGGCACCCATCGAAATACCGCCGGTACCCTGGCAGATCAGAATTTTAATACCTGCGTTTTCGCTCATGACTGAATTGTCCCCTGCTGGATAGTTTCGAGCTTCATGCTATTTCAGTGGTCTCTGGTTGTAGTCTTTTACTATGTCATCAACCTTCTGGACCGTCATTCCACCGTAGGTTGAATCATTTACCATTGCCAACGGCGCCATACCACAGGCTCCCAAACAGGCAACCTTCTCAAAAGTGTACCGAAGGTCCGGAGTTGTCTCAGCATGGCCGATTCCAAGCTTGTCAAAAAAAGTTTCGACAATTCGTGGTGCACCTTGAACGTGGCAGGCTGTACCGACACAAACACGGATAATAAATTTACCACGAGGCTTGAGATGAAACTGGGCGTAGAAGGTAAGCACACCGTAAATCTGACTCGGATAAACATTCAGACGCTCTGCGATATGATCCGCCACTGCACGCGGTATAAAGCCGTATCCATCCTGAGCAGCCTGCAGCACTGGCATCAGATTGCCGGGGATATCTATATATTTGTCGATGATCGCATCGGCTAGCGAAAGATCTACTACAGGTTCTTGTTCTTCGGCTTGCTGCGCCACTACATCACTCATGCGCCATATCTCCTTTGAATCGTGCGGTGTTATCTGTCAATTTCACCGAGTACGATGTCCAGCGTGCCGATTACGGCTACCAGGTCGGCAATCATTGACCCGAGACTCATTTGCTCAATGGCCTGAAGGTTTACGAATGAAGGCGGACGAATTCTTAGTCGTTCCGGCTTGTTGCCGCCATCACTGACAATATAAAAACCAAGTTCACCCTTCGGAGCCTCAACCCCTTGGTACACTTCACCTTCAGGTGCCGGGAAGCCTTCGGAGGCAATCTTGAAGTGATGAATCAGGCCTTCAATACTGTTGTAGACACTTTCTTTTGGCGGATAACATACCTGAGGATAGTCTGCCAGCACAGGACCAGGCTTAAGCTTGTCAAGACCTTGTCGAACGATTTTGCATGCCTCACGCATTTCAACCAGACGAACTTTATAACGGTCAAAAGTATCGCAGTTTTCACCCACAGGTACCTTGAACTGATATTTGTCATAGCCGGAATAAGGATTATCACGACGAAGGTCCCAATCAACACCGGATCCACGTAGTGCAGGACCTGTAAGCCCGATATCAATTGCATCTTCTGCAGAAATCACACCGTTACCTACAGTACGCTTAAGCCAAATCGGATTCGTTGTAAGAAGGCCTTCGTACTGATCAAGGTAACCGGGCATCACGTCAATAAAATCACTTACTTTCTTGATAAACTCATCAGGTACATCCTGTGAAAGTCCTCCGACACGGAAGAAGTTCGAGGTCATACGGGCACCGGAGATCAGTTCATAGATTTCCATGACTGTTTCACGCTCACGGAAAGCATAAATAAAAACAGTCATTGCTCCGATATCAAGTGCATGACAGGCGATCCAGACAAGATGCGACTGAAGGCGGGTCAACTCGGCCATAATTATACGAATCGTCTCCGCCCGCTCTGGAACCTCGACTCCCATCAGCTTTTCAACGGCCAGGATATAGCCCAGATTGTTGCTCATGGGCGCCAAATAGTCCAAGCGGTCAGTCAGCGGAAGTATCTGATGATAGGTACGGTGCTCGGATAGTTTCTCGACCCCACGGTGAAGGTAGCCGATATGCGGGGTGACCTTTGTAATCACCTCTCCATCCAGCTCAAGAACGAGCCGCAAAACCCCGTGTGTACTAGGGTGCTGAGGACCCATATTTAGTGTCATTGTTTCAGTAGTAGCCATGTATCGCCTCTTCTATGATCGAATTACAGAACGATGTAGTAAAACTATGACAGACGCCCTTTGTAAGGCTCACGGTCAGGTCCCTGTAACGGGTAGTCCTTGCGAAGCGGGTGCCCCACCCAATCATCGGTCATAAGAATGCGTCTGAGGTCAGGGTGATTGTCGAAAGTAATTCCGAACAGGTCGTAGACTTCACGCTCAAGCCAGTTGGCAGTTGCCCAAACCGGAATAGCGGATGGGATTTTGCATTCAACTTCATTAACTGGAGTTTTGATACGCAAACGGTCTTTATTTGGGATTGAGTAGAGCTGATATACCATCATGAAACGCTCTTCTTTTTTCCCAAGGTAATCAACCGCTGTAAGGTCGGTAAGCAAGTTATACTGAAGCGATTGCTTAAGGAACATAAGGATATCTGTAATGGCATCCTTTTTGACGGTTACCGTAACCTCATCCCGAAATTCCACCACATCAATAATTGAGGCGGCAAATTTTTCTTTCAGCTTTAGTACTGCTCGATTATTTTCTGCCATGATTTATAACCCTTTATTCTGGGATTTAATTATCTAATTTATCGCCTAACTGCCTAGGTGGTAGCCCCGTCGATCCTTGTTCCAAGTCCAATGGATGAACCGAATGAGTTTTTGTCATTCCAGATCTTATCCTGAAGCTTGAGCAGACCAAAGAGCAATGCCTCTGGCCGAGGAGGACAACCTGGTATATAGACATCAACCGGCAGCGCTTCATCAATTCCCTGAACGACACTATATGTATCAAAGACCCCACCGGAGCAAGCACAAGCACCCATTGCTACAACCCATTTCGGCTCAGGCATCTGTTCATAAACAGTCATGATAACCGGCAGCATTTTCTTGGTTACTGTTCCGGCTATAATGATGCAGTCTGACTGACGAGGGGAAGCGCGGAAGATGATTCCAAAACGGTCAAGGTCATTATGGGAGGCGCCAGTAGCCATCATCTCGATAGCACAACAGGCCAGACCAAAGGTCATCGGCCAAATCGATGATTTCCTGGACCAGTTGACCAGCTTGTCAAGCGATGTAGTGATGATATTTTCGCCAAGCGGATTATCTACTCCCATTCCAGTGCTCCTTTTTTCCATACATAAATATAACCGACAAAAAGTATAACGATAAAAACACCCATTTCAACCAAACCAAAGAGACCCAGTTTTTTGTAGAGTATTGCCCATGGATATAGAAAAACAGCCTCAATATCGAACAGGATAAACAACATCGCTATCAGGTAAAACTTGATCGAAAAACGTTCACGCGCAGTTCCCACCGGAGTGCAACCGGATTCGTAGGGTGACAGCTTGAGAGCGGAACTTTTTTTGGGGCCGATTAACGAAGAGAAAACTAGTGAGCAGAGACCAAAGCCAACCGCTATGATTCCCAAAAGTAGTATTGGCAAATATGCACCAAGCATTTAAAACCCTCCTTACTGCGTACGGTATACTGTATACAACTGCGGCAATAGATAGGTTATTTAAGTTTCTTTGTCAAGCAGTTTTTCCCCTTTTTTTACATTCCCATTATTATCTACAGGCTCAGTATTTTTTTATAAGTTTCTGTTTTTACAGCGCTTCATAATTTGAAGCAACAAATTATAGTTGAATGTTAAAAACCTGATTCTGAATTATTTTTGATGCGGAAAAAATATAACAACAGTATATTTGCCGAGTTGGTTTTGTCGACATCCACATTATTTTCTAATCATGATTGGCCGTAAAAGCTTGTTTGCTTAATCATCAGTACTATTAAAACATATTTACCGTGCGTCAAAACCGAATACATTAATAATCCAACTGTTCCATTCTTCGGGGCAATCGCCCCCCCGCGATGATTGACACAGCCACAAGCTGTATGATAACCATTCATCAAAATTGCACGGCAGTAATAATTCACCAAACACATAAAAGGAGTTTTAAAAATGAATCATAAACGCTCCAGCATTCTCTTTGAGCAGGCCAAGCTTTCAATCCCAGGCGGCGTAAACAGTCCGGTCCGGGCTTTTAAATCTGTTGGAGCTGATCCATTGTTTATCAAGAAAGCATTGGGTTGCCACATATACGATGAAGATGACAATTCATTTGTAGACTATGTTGGCTCATGGGGGCCGATGATCGTTGGCCACTGCCACCCGGATGTTATTGCCGCAGTAAGTCGGACAATGGAAAATGGTGCCAGCTTTGGAGCACCGACCGAAAGAGAAATCACTCTTGCCAACATGGTCATTGAGGCGGTTCCATCAATAGAGATGGTTCGAATGGTCAGTTCCGGTACCGAGGCTACCATGAGCGCTATCCGCCTAGCACGCGGTTACACCGGGCGTGACAATATAATCAAGTTTTCAGGATGTTATCATGGACATGCTGACGCACTGCTCGTCAAGGCCGGCTCAGGAGCAGCAACATTCGGAGTCCCGGATTCTCCTGGCGTGCCTGCCGACTTTGCCAAACACACGCTTACCGCTGAATACAATTCATTGGAATCCGTGAAAGCATTGATCTATGAAAACAAAGATTCTATCGCCTGTATTATCGTTGAGCCGGTTGCCGGCAACATGGGCACAGTCCCGCCACGGGAAGGCTTTCTGGAAGGACTTCGTGAAATATGCACAAACGAGGGGATAGTACTAATCTTTGACGAGGTAATGTCCGGATTCCGGGTAGCATATGGCGGGGCACAAAAACTGTACGGCGTAACTCCTGACATGACGACTCTGGGAAAGATAATCGGCGGAGGCCTACCGGTTGGTGCATTCGGCGGTAAACGCGATATCATGGAGCAGCTCTCTCCGTCCGGCGGAGTTTACCAAGCCGGTACACTTTCCGGCAATCCGCTTGCAATGTCCGCAGGCATTGCCACACTGAACATTCTAAAACAGCCGGGATTCTACGAAAAACTTGAGGAAAAGAGTCGTGCAGTAGCAGAAGGCATTGCCAAAGCTGCCCGAGTCGCAGGATATCCGATTTACTCCACCCGGGTAGGCAGCATGTTCTGTTCCTTTTTCACCAAAGGAGAAGTGCAAGATTGGACCAGCGCCTCACAATGCGATACCAAAACTTTCGCAAAATACTTCCTTGGCATGCTTGATGAGGGAATTTATCTGGCTCCCTCACAATTCGAAACGGCCTTTGTTTCTGCAGCTCACAATGATGCGGATATTGAGAAAACCATTTCGGCGGCGGCCAAATGTTTTAAGCAGATTGTGTAGGCAGCATCCTATTTACATTTGACAGGACGGGTAAGACTATGTTATTAAATACCGGTTTTGTGCCAGTAATTTTTATAAAAGTTAATGCCAAATAGCAAACGGGAACTTTTCCGGAACCTGGCGATGGTTTCCAGCATGGGCATCTCTGTCGTCTTGGCGATTGGTATTGGCGTATGGTTCGGCCTCACTCTCGACCGCTGGTTTGGCACGAAACCTTGGTTCTTTTATATTTTTCTTTTTATTGGCATTGCTGCCGGATTCAAGAATGTATACTTGATTGTGGGCAGGGAGATTCACAGAAATGATGACAGCAATCAATGAGGACAACCTCTTCCGCGTCATCATCAGGGGAAGCCTCGTACTGCTGGCGCTATTGACCATTGTAGGAATAGTTTTTTTTTCAACAAAAACAGCCCTTGGCATTCTGGCAGGCGGCAGCATCGCCATAATCAACTTTTACTGGCTGCGCAATGTACTTCAACGAATCTTAGGATTGTTACCATCCCGTCCGTTCTTATACTCACAGATCAGATTCGTCGCACGCATCAGCATTACCGGTTTTGTATTATTTTTTATAATTACATCCGGATGGTTCTCCCTAATCGGGATTTTGGTTGGACTTTCGGTGATCGTTTTCAACATAATTGCAATTTCACTCTACAGCGCCATACGCGCAGGAGGCTAGATCCATGGTCCACCCTTTACTGTTTCTCGAGTTTTTACGCAAAATGCTAGCACCGCTGCATATTTCAGACGCCAGTGCTGATGCCATTATCTATACTTGGCTGATTATTGTTCTGTTACTGGTTCTTTCCTTTATGGCGACTTCTGCTCTAAAGTCTGTTCCCAGTGGACTGCAGAACTTCATGGAATCCGTCATTGGCGGCATTGAAAACATGATCGTAGAAACCATGGGAGAACATGGCCGTCCGTTCTTCCCGTTGATAGCAACGCTTGCTATTTTCATTCTGGTTTCCAACCTGATCGGCCTGATTCCCGGTTTCTTCCCCCCAACGGCCAACATCAACACAACCGCTGCCTGTGCAGTTATCGTTTTTGTATCGACCCATGTTGTCGGAATAAAACATCACGGCCTGCACTATCTAAAACACTTTTGTGGACCGATTGCCTGGCTGGCTCCAATCATGTTCTTCATTGAAGTAATCGGCCACCTAAGCCGCCCGGTATCACTTACCCTGCGTCTCTTCGGCAACATGAACGGCCACGAGCTTGTCCTGATGATCTTCTTCGGTCTGGCACCCTTCCTGGTACCTCTGCCGATGATGCTGATGGGCGTTCTGGTCTCGTTCATTCAGGCCTTCGTCTTCATGCTGCTGGCAATGATTTATATTCAAGGCTCCCTTGAGGAAGCACACTAAAACAAATCAGGCAACTTAATTACTCCTATACTGTTTAGGAGACAAACCATACGGAGGTAGTAAAATGAGTTTTTTCACGATGTGCGTTCTGGCAGCAGGTATTGGTATGGCACTTGGCACTTTGGGCACCGGCATTGGCCAGGGTCTGGCAGTTAAAAGCGCTGTAGAAGGCGTTTCCCGTAACCCCGGCGCTTCCGGCAAAATTCTGACCACCATGATGATCGGTCTGGCCATGATCGAGTCATTGGCGATTTATGCTTTGGTTGTTTGTCTGATCATCCTCTTCGCAAACCCTTACAAAGATATCGCTATCAAACTTGCTGAGACTGTAGCCAAATAATTCCGGCTTACTTCTAAACACAAAAAAAGGCATCCATTGCGGATGCTTTTTTTTGTGTTTAATCTCTTTCGGCCAATTAGTCATCATTCAGCATAACTTCAATCACATTAGATACAAGACTTTCAACAATTGTTCCTGATGACAATCGCACTACTGCTCTTGCGAGATAACGATACTTAACTCCTCTGGCTAGGCCCTTATCAACAAACTCTTTCAGGTTCAATGGAGTCTTGTTTATCGGCAGGTAAGAAAAAGGATTTTCACCAGACGTACGGTAGAGATTATAGCCGATAAGGACACCATCAACTGGCGCCGGACTTACGAATGAAATCTTGATTTCTGTAGGTTGTGCTTCGATATGCAGTATAGGTGGCAATACGGCTTGAAACAACTTAACAGACATCTGGGGAGATGATTCACCCTCTACCCCCTCCTTGGTAAACGGCACCACAACATACGAGTAAAGTAAGCCGGGCTTAACATCTCCATCAAGAACAGTCATATGGTTACCCGACCGCTCAGTAGCTTCCGGAAGCAGATCAAGGTAAAGCTTACGAAACAGATGATAGTCGTTCATACAGGAACTGCAGAGCTGTTCTAAGTCAAGGTCGCTTTCTCGCTTGCTGATTTTCAATCCACCCAGATTATTCAACCTGTTTCCGGCTCTGTCTGAAGTTGGAAGATCAAATATGATTTTGACACCTGAACCGATCTGAATAGCAGTGGCATATTCCGGAGCTTTTGGTACGAGCATATCCGGATATACCAGTGGCCCTTTTTTTCCGCAGGCTGTCATTGCCAGCGTCATCCCCCCCCACAAGGTGAGCGTCCCCAACATGTTCATTGTCTCAACTCCGTGGCCGGAACCGAATCCAACCTTAGTTCAAATGTCCCTCCCGAATTTGTAAATCGTACCCGGTCAGTCAGTATTTCACTAATTCTGGCACCCGACACTACTCCGCCTTCTTTTAATAAAAAACCGTTAACTACAGCTCTTCTGGCGTTATGGTCATCCTGCCAGGCGATACCCGACAGTTTCATATCTGCTGGAGCCTGTATTTTCGGAGGTGATGACTTCAACAACAATGGTGCTGCCGGCGCTATAAAATGTTTTGACACTGTTTTTATCGATCTTGCGGGCCGGTCATCATCATCCATAGTTGTGGGAGGAGGCGACGGTGATGCCGGTAAAGTCGACGGCGGAACTAGCGCAGCAGGGGTAACGACTGGACTGTCGGCAGGTTTAAAGGCAGGGGCAACAACTGACGATGCGACAGGACTGGAATGTAAAGTACTTTTTGGGTTGTTGTCCCTAAACAGGAGCCAACTCCCTGCAAAAGTCATCAAACAAACAACGGTTACAAGAACAGCTATCTTCCGTTTACCTCCTGTAGCAGGCGGACGCTGTTTTTCCTGAAACAGGTCGCCGACCATGCTGGTCATGCCACCTGGAGCAGACTTCTTCAGCTTTTCATGCTCGACTTTTTTCAGTGCATCCAGAATATAACTCATCTTATCAGATCACTTTCCGGCAAAGAGCCAACGCGTCATACGAAACCAAAGCCCGTTATGCTTAACAGTTGGCTTCAGCTCCATCAATACCTGGGCGAAAATCGCCGGTGTAACAGCCAGACTTTCACATGTCCAGGCCATGACTAGTGCCTGATCGCAAGCCACATTAATCAATCGCGGGATACCACGTGAAAATCGATAGATCTGTTTGACAACCTTTTTGGGAAATATCCCAGGAATTCGACTGCCCGATATCTTAAGCCGATGATTGATATAATCAAAAGTATCATCGAGCTTCATGGGGGTTAGAGTACAACGAACCGTTATACGCTGATTGAGTTGCCGCAAATCATGTCGGCCAAGCACTGTATCAAGTTCCGGCTGACCGGCCAGAATGATCTGGATAAGTTTGTCCGACTCCGTTTCAAGGTTTGAGATCATCCGCACTTGTTCAAGTACATCCGGCGCAAGATTTTGGGACTCGTCAATGACTAGCACAACAGTGCGACCAGCCAGCTTTTGATCCAATAGAAAACAATTCAGGGCCGCAAGAAAGCTGAAACGATCATTGCCATCCGGCTGTATTACGAACTCTTTACAGATGCTTTCCAGTAGTTGTTCTGCTGACATACATGGATTAAAGATCAGCGCACTTCGATATTTATCCGGGTCGAGCTGCGTCAGAAGAGTCCGCAACATCGTGGTCTTGCCGGTTCCAACCTCACCGGTCAGGGCAATGAAACCGGCATGGCCGTCGACGCCATACAACAGTCGCGCAAAAGCCTCACGGTGAATACTGCTCAGAAAAATGAAGTGCGGGTTGGGGGTAATCGTAAAAGGCTTTTCAGAAAAGCCAAAAAATTCACAATACATCGTAAACTACTTACCGGCCCGGACGTTCTGAATTTCACTCCAGACCCGTTCACGGGCAGTACCACCAATAACATTACGGGCTTTTAAACTAGCTTCAACCGTGATGCAATCAAAAATATCGTTGTCAATTTTACCTGAGAACAATTGCCACTCGGCCAGCGACAGTTCTGTAATGTCCATCTCGTTTTCTACACAATAAGCGACCGCTTTGCCCACAGCTTCATGTGCATCCCGGAAGGGTAATCCCTTGCGCACCAGATAATCAGCCACATCGGTAGCGGTTGAAAATCCCAGACCGGCAGCACGACGCATGTTAGACACATTAACCCGCATTTCGCGAATCATGTCGGCAAAGATTTTCAGACTTCCTTTTACCGTATCAATCGTATCGAAGAGCGGTTCTTTATCTTCCTGCATATCCTTGTTGTAGGCCAGCGGCAGAGATTTCATAGTTGTAAGGAGCGCCATCAGGTTGCCATAGACACGACCGGTCTTACCTCGCACCAACTCAGGCACATCGGGATTTTTCTTCTGAGGCATGATTGAAGAACCGGTACAGAAGCCGTCAGACAGCTCAATGAAGCTGAAAGAACTGGTAGACCAGAGGATCAATTCCTCAGAAAAACGCGACAGATGCATCATCACAATCGAAGCATCGGAAAGAAACTCCAGAGCAAAATCCCGGTCCGAGACCGCATCCAGAGAATTGCGGGTAATGGTTGGAAAATCCAGTTGTTCGGCCACATACTCACGATCGATCGGGAAGGTGGTACCGGCCAGCGCCCCGGCCCCCAGCGGCATGACATTAACGCGCTTCAGGCAATCCTCAAGACGCGACTTGTCACGCTTGAACATTTCCACATAAGCCATCAGGTGATGAGCGAAAAGTATGGGCTGGGCGGTTTGCAGATGGGTAAAACCGGGCATCAGGGTATCCAGATTGGCTTCGGCCTGGATCAGTAAAGAGTCAATCAGCAGATCAAGGTAAGTCGAAATTTCCACAATCTCATCCCGCAGATATAGACGTATATCCAATGCAACTTGATCGTTGCGGGAGCGTCCGGTATGAAGACGCTTACCAGACTCACCGATGGCGGTTGAAAGACGCGCCTCGATATTCATGTGTATATCTTCAAGGCTAATGGAAAAATCGAAATTACCGTTTTCAATCTGCTGCAATATATGCTGCAGGCCATGTACAATTTTCTCCACATCCTCCAGAGGAATGATGTCCTGCTTTCCAAGCATTCGGGCATGGGCGATAGATCCGCGAATATCCTGACGGTAGAGGCGTTTGTCGAAATCAATTGAAGCAGTGAACTCTTCTACGAACTTATCGGTCGGCTGTGTGAAGCGTCCGCCCCACAGTTTGTCTTTGGACATGGCTATAATTTCCTCGTATCCGGTCTTGAATTTACTGATTGAACACTATACGCGAAAAGCAGATAAAATCAAAGCAGAGACACTGTGTATTCAAATTAACAACTTAACAGTAAACCATCTTAAGTGGATACGACTGGAGGGCCACAACATGGTCATGCCCCTCCAATTCAGCAAACAATTAAAACCAAAAACTGCTATTTTTTCCGGTTGGCCTGCATCAGCGAACGAATACGAAGCCGCAGCGAATTGATCTTGATGAAGCCTTCAGCGTCGGACTGATTGAAGACCTGATCCTTCTCGAAGGTTGCAAAATCCAGATTGAAGAGCGAATCTGACTCGGACTTGCGCCCAACCGTGCGGCAGTGCCCTTTGTATAGTTTCAGACGTGCAACTCCGTTAACGCACTTTTGGGAATCATCGATCAGGGTCTGCAGCATCAGCCGCTCAGGAGAGAACCAGTAACCGGCGTAGACCTGTCTGGCATATTCCGGGATCAGCCCGTCCCGGATGCGCATGACCTCCCGGTCCATAGTTATCTGCTCAACGGCCGAGTGTGCCTCGCGCAAAATAGTCCCACCAGGTGTTTCATAAACGCCGCGTGATTTCATACCAACCGAGCGGTTTTCCAGCAGGTCAACCCGACCGATACCATGCTGACCGCCGATGAAGTTCAGGTGCGCCAAAAGCTGGGCCGGAGTCATCTGCTCACCGTCCACTGCTACTGCATTTCCGTTCCTGAACTCGATTTCAATGTACTGATGCTTGTCAGGAGCCTCTTCCGGTGATTTGGTCAGGACATACATCTCTTCGGGAGCCTCTGCCCAGGTATCTTCCAGTATGCCGCCTTCAAAGGAGATGTGAAGCAGATTACGATCCGATGACCAGGGACGTTTCTGAATAGTCGGGATCGGAATTCCGTTTTTCTCGGCATACTCGATCAAAGCCTGGCGACTGTTCAGGTCCCACTCTCTCCAGGGTGCCACAACCTTGATGGCCGGGTCAAAATGATAGTAGGCCAGCTCAAAGCGGACCTGGTCATTGCCCTTGCCGGTGGCACCATGGGAGACGGCATCACACTTTTCCATGGCCGCAATTTCCATCTGCCGCTTGGCAATCAACGGGCGGGCGATGGAAGTACCCAACAGATAATGCCCTTCATAAATTGCGCTGGCACGAAACATGGGATAAACGAAATCCCGTACGAATTCCTCTTTCAGATCATCGATGTAGACTTTGTCTGCACCGGTGGCCAGAGCCTTCTCACGGATCGGATCAAGCTCATCGCCCTGTCCAAGGTCGGCCGAAAAGGCCACTACTTCGCAATTGTATTCGTTCTTCAGCCATTTGAGGATGATGGAAGTATCCAAACCGCCCGAATAAGCCAGTACTATTTTTTTGATTTCCTGCTTTTCATTTTTTGCCATGTTGGATCTCCTTGTAAAATAATTTTGGATCTTATTTGATCAATGTAGCCATGATCGCTTTCTGTACATGCAGCCGATTCTCGGCTTCATCCCAGACAACTGAATTTTTTCCCTCAATAACCGAATCCGAAATTTCTTCACCGCGATGAGCCGGCAAACAATGGAGTACGATGCAATCCGGTTTTGCCAACGTCAGCAGTTCATCATCCAGACAGTAGCCTGCAAAGGACTTCTCACGCTCCTTCTGTTCCGCCTCTTGTCCCATGCTGGCCCAGACATCCGTATTGATGACATCAGCACCGGTCATCGCAATCCCTGGATCGGTAGTCAGCATGATTCGACCGGGGGCTTTGGCCTGGGCCCACGCCATTACATCTGCATCCGGCTCATACCCTTTCGGACACGCCAACCGCAGATCAAACCCGAAAATGGCCGCTGCCTCTATCCAGGTATTGGCCATGTTGTTGCCGTCACCGACCCAGGCAAAGACCAGTCCCTCATAAGTGCGCTTCTGTTCGATGACAGTCATCAGATCAGCCATGATCTGACAGGGATGAAACAGATCCGTCAGTCCGTTGATAACCGGTACATCAGAATATTGCGCAAATTCGTCAACAATCTCCTGACCAAAGGTACGAATCATGACCCCGTCACAGTAGCGCGCCATGACCCTGGCGGTATCCTGGATCGGCTCACCGCGCCCCATCTGTGAGTTGGCAGACGACATGAACAGGCCATGCCCGCCCAGCTGAAAAACCCCGACTTCAAAGGAAACCCTCGTCCTGGTGGATGATTTTTCAAAAATCAGCGCGACGGTTTTGCCATCCAGCAACTTATGTGGAATGCCCCTTTTCTGCTTGTCTTTCAATTCACGAGCCAGAGTCAACATACCAAAAAGCTCGATTTTACTATAATCATGCAGCGCCAGAAAATGTCGCGTCATCTAGTTCTCCTCGGCAAAAATACCGTCCAAAATTTCAATCATTGAGTCTATTTCCTGCTTTGTTACCACGAGAGGCGGTACAAAGCGGAGTACCGTGTCATGGGTGACATTGAGAAGGACGCCGCGACTGTGCCCTTTCTTGACGATTTCACCGCCAGGGATTGTAAGCCCCATCCCAATCATCAGACCAATGCCACGGACCTCTTTTACGAATGGATATTTTTGCCCCAGAGTCTTCAACTCTCCCACCAGATACTCACCAATCTCTTCAGTGCGATTTAACAGACCGTCTTCAAGGATGGTTCGCACGGTGGCGATCGCGGCAGCGCAAACCAAAGGATTGCCCCCGAAAGTGGAACCGTGAGTGCCAGGCACAAATGCAGCCGCAAACCGGTCTTTTGCCAGCATGGTGCCGATCGGCGCTCCACCGGCCAAAGCCTTGGCCAGAGTCATGATATCGGGGATCACATCGAAATGTTCATAGGCAAACAGTTTACCTGTACGCCCCATTCCAACCTGCACCTCGTCAAAGATCAGCAACAGGCCGTGCTGGTCGCAGATACGACGAACTTCCTGGAAATAGCCGGGCGAAGGAATGTTAACTCCGCCTTCACCCTGGATCGGCTCCAGCATTATGGCGCAGGTATTGGGCGTTACAGCGGTTTCCAGAGCGGCTGCGTCGTTAAAGGGGACGTGGGTAAAACCATGCAGCAGCGGATCGAAGAAACGCTGCACCTTTTCCTGCCCGGTGGCCGATACCGTGGCCATGGTTCGCCCATGGAAAGATTCGGCGGCAGTTATGATCTCATAACGCTCCGGGCCATAAGTGTCGCGACTGTATTTCCGGGCCAGTTTGATGGCGGCCTCGTTGGCCTCTGCCCCGCTGTTGCAGAAAAAAGCCTTGTCGGCAAAAGAGTGGCTGCAGAGAAGCTCGGCCAATTCGATCTGCTGGGGAATCTGGTAATAATTAGAACAATGGATCAATTGCGCAGCCTGCTCCTGCAGCGCCTTGACAACTTTGGGGTGACAATGTCCAAGATTATTGACCGCCACTCCCCCCAGAAAGTCGAGGTATTCTTTGCCGTCCGCATCCCACAACCGACACCCCTCGCCACGAACTGGCACAATCGGATAACGGCCATAGGTCTTCATGATGTATTTGTCGGATTTTTCTATCCACTGTTCTGATTTCATTTCACTATCTCCGTACCGATACCTACATCGGTAAAAATTTCTAGCAAAACGGCATGCTCCATGCGGCCATCAATGATGTGAGCCTTTTTGACGCTATCTCTGAGGGCATCCGCACAACAGACAACCTTTGGAATCATTCCGCCGGTAATGGCATCTTCTTCAATAAGTCGGTGCAGGTCACTGACCGAAATGCTCTCCAGCAGATTGCCGTTTTTGTCTTTGACACCGTTGATATCGGTCAACAGTATCAGTTTTTCAGCATTCAGCGCCGCTGCAACCCGCCCCGCCACCAGATCGGCGTTAATATTATAGCTTTCACCTTCAGCACCAACCCCGACCGGCGCAATGACCGGAATATAGTTGCCGCTCTCCAGCGTCTTGATCAGATCCGTGTTAACCTTGACAACATCACCGACATAGCCGATATCCACTTGTTCAAGAGTTCCGTCATCGGTACGGACTTCCTGGAGAAGTTTTTTGGAAAGGAGCAGAGTGCCGTCCTTGCCGGACAGGCCGACCGCCCTGCCGCCCTGCTGATTCAGGTAGCCGACGACCTCCTTGTTAACCTGACCCACCAGCACCATCTCGACCACATTCATTGTTTCAGAGTCGGTAACCCGCATCCCTCTGACAAATTCCGAGACGATCCCGTAGCGCTTCAGGGTATCGTTAATCTGTGGACCACCGCCATGCACGATAACAGCATTGATTCCCAGTGATTTAAGCAGTATCACATCCAACGCAAACGATTTTTTCAGCTTGTCATCAGACATGGCATGACCGCCGTATTTTATGACAAAGGTTTTACCGGCGAATCTTCTGATGTATGGCAGCGCCTCCATCAATGTATTGGCTTTTTGGATCAACTGTTTCATGTGTTATCTTCCTATCAAAATGGAAACGGCCAACCTGGAAAGTCGGCAGTCTACATTAAGTTTGTCAAAATCTCAAAATATTATTGCAACGGTAGACTTATCGTCACAGTAGTCCCTAACCCCGGTTCACTATCAAGACTTATTCCGCCACCATGTTGTCGAATGAATTCCCGGGCATAAAACAGGCCAAGGCCGAATCCCCGTACCTGGCCGGTATTGTCCGGATCAATCTGGTAAAATTTCTCAAACACCTTTGAGATTTCTGTAAGCGGGATGCCAACACCGGAATCAGAAATGAGAATGCATACTTCTCGGCTGGTGGCGACGGTTGTTATACCGACATGTCCAATCTCACTTGAAAATTTGAAGGAGTTATCAATTACCTGGTGTAGTGCAAAACTGATTTTGTGTTTATCCAGATGCATTTTCGGCAATGGACCAAAGTTAAAATCTATTTCAATTGCCTGTTTTCCTTGAAGTTGCCGTGACTGAATCAGCAATTCTGAAAGGATTACATTCAAATCACATTCTTCACGAGGGCTGTCTACAACATCAACCATGACCCGGTTAAAGGTCAACAAATCCGCAACCAGTCTGTTCAGATGGGCCGCCTCTTCGCTGGCCAGCAAGACATTTTGCTGGAAGGCTTCGTCGTTGCAGTCGTAAACTCCACGCTGCATATTCTGGAGAAAAAGCGATATGCCGGTGATAGGTGTACGTAATTTATGTGAAATCAGCGATAGAAAACAGCTCTTTAGCTGATCGGCACGTTTAATGTTAGCCAATTCTTCCTTCAGCGCCTTTTTAGCCAGCGATTTTTCAATTGCTGTTCTTAGTTGAAGAAGATTCAGTGGTTTACTGATAAAGTCGTCAGCATTCTCCCTGAGCGCATTGAGAATGACCTCCTTATCGGCAAAACCGGTCATTATAAGGACAACGGCGTTGGGGTCAATTATCTTGACCTGTTTGAGCAGATCAATACCTGACCCGCCCGGCATCATCACATCGGAAAGAATCAGATCAACAGGCTCTTTTCTGTAAAGCCTGAGAGCTTCCTGACAACTTCCAGCCTGAAGAACCCGATAAGCCATTAAAGCCCTGGCGCACAACTCGCGTATATTCGCATCATCATCAACAACCATTATGGTTGCTTTTGACTTGTCCAGCGTAATATTTCCTCCCCTTTCCGGCTTCTTGGTCATCTCAAACTCCGCGCCCCTCAACCGACACAATCAATTACCGGCAATAATTGCTTCGGCCATTGCAAGTGCCTCTCCGATTTTTTCTAAAAGGATGCCACCTGCCTGGGCCAACTCCGGCTTGCCGCCGCCGCTGCCGCCAATGACCGGTGCCAATTTTTTGATAATATTCCCTGCCTTTATCGTTGCACTCAAATCTTTGCTTACTGCCACCAGCAGATTGGCTTTCCCGTCTATATCGGCACCAAGTACAACAACGCCCTGCCCGATTCGGTCTTTCAGGACGTCCGACAAATCGCGTAATGCCTTCATGTCTTCAACCTGTACCTGCACAGCCAACAATTTGACGCCATTCACATCCACCGTCTGTGAAAGCAGGTCGCCGGAAGCGGCAGCATTAAGCCTGCCCTGCAATGTTTCAATCTCTCTCTGCATCTCTTTTTGTCTGTTCAGCAGCCGTTCAAGCTTATCCAGCGGATTGCCACCCTCAGCCTTTAGCATACCGGCTACCGTGCGCTGTTCATCCTCAATCTGCCGAACGAAGCCCAATGCACCTGCACCGGTCAGCGCCTCAATTCGTCGCACTCCGGCAGCAATCCCGGCCTCGGAAACGATCTTGAACAATCCGATATCTCCCGCTGCCCGGACATGGGTACCGCCGCATAGTTCCATGCTGACGTCACCTACCCGCACCACCCGCACCGAATCACCGTATTTCTCATCAAAAAGAGCCGTGGCGCCCGCTTCAATGGCCGCACTGATCGGCATCAGCGTTGTCGTAACCAGATCGTTATCCATTACAAAATCATTGACCATCGTTTCTACCTGGCGGATTTCATCGGCAGTCATGGCAGAAAAATGGGTAAAGTCAAAGCGAAGCCGGTCAACAGACACAAGCGATCCAGCCTGTTTGACGTGATCACCCAGCACTTGCCGCAGAGCGGTCTGAAGCAGATGGGTGGCGGTATGGTTACGGGCTGTTGCCCTGCGGACAGATGTTGTGACGGTCAGGCTGACCGCATCCGACACACGCACAGCACCCTCCGTAACCAGACAATGATGAACAATAAAATCCGGAAAGGGGCGCATTGTTTCCATCACCTCCAGGTGTGCGCAGCCTGAAGAAATAATACCGACGTCACCGACCTGACCACCTGACTCGCCATAAAAGGGTGATGACTCAACAATCACGTCCACTTGATCACCGGCCGCAGCTGATGCAGTTTCAATTCCATCCCGCACCAGCGCCTGAATCGGCGAATAAGCTGTCAGAGCATCATAGCCGATAAACTGTGAGAGTACTCCACGATTGTGAATGGCCTTGTAGATGTCGGCAATACCGGATGCCCCTGAGCCCTTCCAGTTTTCTCGGCCCAGTTCGCGCTGTTTTTTCATGCAAGCTTCAAATCCGGGCTCATCAATGGTGAAACCCTCAGATTCTACAATGTCCCCGGTCAGATCGATCGGAAAGCCGTAGGTATCATACAGTTTAAAGAGCGCTTCACCCGGAATGATGTTCTTTCCGGCAGATCGCAACGCAGCAACCTCGTCATTGAGAATACCCAGGCCACGATCGAGCGTTTCGTTGAAGCGTTCTTCTTCAGCCAAGGTCACTTTTTTAATGTAAGCCTCACGCTCGGCCAGTTCAGGATAGGCATCCCCCATCATTTCTCGCACAGCCTCAACCATCCGGCAAAGCAGCGGTTCGCTCACTCCCAGCATCTTGGCGTGTCGGGCGGCACGGCGCATAATGCGGCGCAATACATATCCTCTCCCCTCGTTGCTGGGCAGAGCGCCATCGCAAATCAGAAAGGTAACCGCCCGGCAGTGGTCGGCAATTACACGCATCGAGACACTGTCCTTTTCATTGACACCATACTTTTTGCCACTGTGACGCTCGATATGGCGGATGATACCCTGCAGAAGGTCTGTGTCATAGTTGGAGCGGACCCCCTGCATAACAGTGGTGATACGCTCCAGCCCCATGCCGGTATCCACAGCCGGCTTCGGCAGCGGCGTCATGCTGCCGTCGGCCGAGCGGTTGAACTGCATGAAGACGTTGTTCCAGATTTCCATGTAACGGTCACAATCACAGCCGACCGCACAGTCCGGCGAGCCGCAACCCACTTCCGGACCATTGTCCCAGAAGATCTCGGTACAAGGGCCGCAGGGACCGGTATCGCCCATGGACCAGAAGTTATCCTTTTCGCCGAAACGGTAGATGCGCTCGCGTGGAACCCCTTCCTGCAGATGCCAGATATCGGCGGCTTCGTCATCATCGGTATAGACCGTCACATACAGACGGCTTTTATCCAACTGCAGTTCCTTGGTCAGAAACTCCCAGGCAAATGCAATCGCCTCTTTTTTAAAATAGTCACCAAAAGAAAAGTTGCCGAGCATCTCGAAAAAAGTATGGTGGCGGGCTGTACGGCCGACATTCTCAAGATCGTTGTGCTTTCCGCCGGCCCGTACGCACTTCTGTGAACTGCAGGCCCGGTAATAACCGCGGTCTTCCAGGCCCAGGAAACAATCCTTGAACTGATTCATACCGGCATTGGTAAACATGAGGGTCGGATCGTTCTTGGGAAGGATTCCGGAACTTGAAACGACTGTGTGTCCCCGGTCGGCAAAATACTGTAAAAATTGTTTTCTGATTTCGGTACCGGTCATTTATTGTTTCCCTTCAACTTATGGTAAGATTATGATTTACTTAATTTAGGTTGTGAACCTTGAGAGTTTTTATAATTTTCGAAAACCCGAACCCTCTTCGCTGCAGATATCCGATTACCCGTTGCTTATCCCGATCCGTCGCGGCAGAAAACCTGAACTCCGGATATCGGCGATCCAGGACAACTTTTATTTCGGATCCCTCATCAAGACATTCATTTAAAAGTTCCAAAACCTCGTCAACAAGAGCGGCATCAAGCCCTCTGCGACGCATTTCCTGTCGCAAACGTTGTCCGTAATATCGATTGTTTGCAAGCGCCAATTCTGCGAACCGTTCAGCATAACGACGGTCATCCAGCCAACCCTCCCTCTGCAAACGAAGTAAAGCAGCTTCGACGTCGGATTCGCTGAGATTCCGTGCAAAAAACTTTTCCCGCATTTTTGCAACCGAATAATCCCGACCTGTCAATATCCGTAAAGCGTATTGATAGGCGCTTTCAGCCGTTTGCAGTTCAGTATTTCTCGATTTCAAGCTGTTCCGGCTCCGCAGCAGAATCTTCCGGATTATTTTCAAATCCATCCCAAGACGCATCCGAAGTGGAAGAAATCCCAGAAACCTTGAGGGCAAAATCGTCCGGATTGGAACTTTGTCTGACTGCCTCTTCATAGGTGATCAGTTTTTGGGAGTAGAGCTTCATCAATGATTGATCAAAAGTCTGCATGCCATAGGTGACAAAACCCTGCGATATCGAGTCATGCAGCTGTTTGGTTTTGTCTTTGTCGTCAATGCACTCCCTGACTCGAGCCGATGCCAGCATGACCTCCACCGCCGGCACACGTCCTTTGCCATCCGCCCGCGGCACCAGGCGCTGCGAGATAACCCCCTTGATGATACTGGCAAGCTGGATACGCACCTGACGCTGATGATAGGGTGGAAATACGCCGATGATACGGTTTATCGTTTCGGCAGCATCCATTGTATGCAGGGTAGACATGACCAGGTGACCGGTCTCGGCTGCGGTCATGGCCGTTTCAATGGTTTCATAATCACGCATCTCGCCGACCAGGATAACATCCGGGTCCTGGCGCAAAGCGCCCTTGAGTGCCGCCGAGAAGGTGGGCGTATCTGAGCCTACCTCGCGCTGACTGATAATGCTCTTGTTGTCCCGGTGCAGGAACTCCACCGGATCTTCAATTGTGATTATGTTACAGGTGCGGGTCTGATTGATCGAATCGATCATAGCCGCCAAAGTACTGGATTTTCCGGAACCGGTCGTTCCGGTCACCAGAATCAGTCCGCGCTCTTCCTTGCATATTTTCTGAATGACCGGCGGCAAGTTCAGACCTTCCAGCGTCGGTATCACAAATGCGATCGAACGGAAAACCATCGCCACCGTTCCACGTTGGCGATAAACACTGACCCTGAACCGTCCCAGCCCCGGCACGGCGTATGCCAGGTCAACCTCGGAGTTTTCCTCGAATATGCGCCGTTGCCGGTCATTCATCATCGACTGGGCCGTTGATGAAACATAATCCGGCGATAGTCGCTGAGCATTAGGAATCGGATGCAGGCGACCGTCAATGCGGACAATCGGCGGCAGACCGGTTTTGATATGGATATCCGAGCCCTTGGCCTTGAAAGCAATCGTGAGTATTTCGTTCAGTTCCACAGCTACCTCCGCGACTTACTCTGGCTTTGGAGCTGCAACTGTCGGGGCCGGCTTGACAATTGCCAGAAGTTTTTCTTCGATCTCTGCCAGGACTTCCGGATGCTCCTTCAGCCATGTGCGGGAGTTCTCACGGCCCTGCCCGATACGATCTTTGCCATAGGAAAACCAGGAGCCGCTCTTCTCAATAATATTTCTCTCTACCGCCATATCCAGCACATCGCCGGTGCGCGAAATCCCTTCGCCGTAAAGGATATCGAACTCAACTTCCTTGAAAGGCGGCGCAACCTTGTTCTTGACAACCTTGACGCGTGTGCGGGAACCGATGATCTGATCGCCCTGTTTGAGAGTGGCAATTTTGCGGATATCCATGCGTACCGAAGCGTAGAATTTGAGGGCGTTACCGCCGGTGGTAGTCTCGGGGTTGCCGAACATGACGCCGATTTTCATGCGGATCTGGTTGATGAAAATCACACAGCAGTTGGACTTGCTGATGATGCCGGTCAGTTTTCTAAGAGCCTGTGACATCAGGCGGGCCTGCAGCCCCATGTGGGAATCGCCCATTTCTCCTTCGATTTCTGCCTTGGGTACCAGAGCCGCTACCGAGTCGATCACCAGCACATCAATTGCGCCGCTGCGTACCAGCGTTTCAGCAATCTCCAAAGCCTGTTCGCCGGTATCCGGCTGGGACACCAGTAGATCATCGGTCTTAACACCCAGCTTGCGGGCATAGCCGATATCAAGAGCATGTTCGGCATCCACAAAAGCGGCAATACCGCCGGTTTTCATAGCCTCGGCCACAATATGCAGCGCCAGGGTAGTCTTGCCGGATGATTCCGGTCCGTAAATCTCCACAATACGGCCGCGGGGTACACCACCGACCCCTAGGGCCACATCAAGAGAGATTGCGCCGGTTGAAATTGCATCCACACCCGGCAAAGCCTCATCATTGCCCAGACGCATGATGGCGCCTTTGCCGAATTGTTTTTCAATCTGGCTGAGAGCCAGTTCTATTGCTTTGTTTTTCTCCGGGGCGCTGTTTTTATCCGACATGGTAATACTCCCTGAACAGGTAGAATGTGATAGA
>JBBQCH010000031.1:0-23914 GCA_038318485.1 Geobacterales bacterium | reverse complement strand
GTTTCAGCAGCGAAAACAACAGCAGAGAAGGACAGTGCTACGATTGCGGCTACGATTGAGGAAAGAACTTTTTTCATTTTGAATCTCCTTGAATGAGTTTGAACTGATATTCACTATATAGCACGACTGATGCCAACTTCATATATCCATGTAACTTACTGATATTGGGTATGTTTTGTTTTAAAATAATTATTAAAACGGCCAGGGCCTAACTGATATAAAACTCCCAGCACCTCAAATGAGGTTATCAAATCATTTGTCACCAATCCGGATATTGTACTGGCAGAAGAAAGGAGATTACACTCTGATCATCTCCACATGGCACTTGATAAAATAGAGATTAGCTGTCAACTTAAAGAGCGGCTATTTATTGTAGACCCCTGATTTCGAAGTGCAATACAGAAAGGAATAAGAATTTCAATGAAAGTTACTGAAAAACAACTCAAGGCACGGGTCACCGAACTAAATCTCGGCGTCCTGAAAGAGACGACCTTCGGGATTAAGGTTGATCGAGGTAATAAAGGCTACTCCTGCAGCCTGGTCTATCGGGACCAGACACCTCCTGAATTGCTGTTGGAAGAAGGCAGTGCATCTGAAGCCAACGCCTGTATTGAAGCTGTCGCCGTTACCCACCGGATTTTCAGACAGTCCATGATGGGAGGAGTCGAAAAACCTGAATTTTTGACAGATGATCTGTTTATCAAAAAAGGGGGCGAACGCTGCCCAAGGACCAGATGCGGTTCCCGTGACATACTGGCGGGTTGGGTGGAAAAGACAGCCGATGGTCTTACTCAGGCTCACCGCTGCGGTAAATGCGGCCAGGATTACACCATCAAATACAAGCTGGAAGGCTATGATATTTTGTTAAAGGAAGACAGCTGCAGCCAATGACAAAAAGTCCCTCCTCAAAATATCAACCCAAGGGGCTGACAATCCTTCACGAGGATAAAGATATTATCGTGGTGGAAAAACCGTGCGGTCTTCTGACGATGGGAACGGAGCGGGACAAATCAAGAACGGCCCACTCCATTCTCAATGATTATGTCCGCAAGGGGGACCCGCGTTCCCGGAACCGGATCTACATTGTCCATCGCCTGGACCGCGAGACATCCGGAATCCTTATCTTTGCCAAGAGCGAAGCTGGCAAGATTTTTCTGCAGGGACACTGGCAGGAAACCGAAAAGCGCTACCTTACGATCGTATATGGCTCTCTTACTCCCAAGACAGGGACAATCAGCAGCTATCTGGCCGAGAACAGCGCCTTTACGGTTTATTCCACCCCTGACCCGACACTGGGGAAGCTGTCCCATACCGAGTACATCGTCCTGAAAGAGACCAGAGGATTGAGCCTGCTGGAAATTCATCTGCTGACCGGTCGCAAACACCAGATACGCGTTCATCTGTCGGAAAAAGGGCATCCAGTAGTGGGAGACAAAAAATACGGACGAAAAAACGATGCCTACGGAACCCTGGCGCTGCATGCCAGATCACTCTCTTTCACACACCCGGTCAGCGGCAAACGGATGACTTTTGAGACCTGCATCCCTGAGTTTTTTACCCGCCTGGTCGGAAAAACAGATCATAAGGAGCTGACGTGAAAACATCAATCGGAGCCAAGACACTTTTATTCCCAACTCCATCTCTGATGGTAGGAACTTATGACCAGGCCGGCAAACCCAACCTTATGAATGCTGCCTGGGGCGGCATCTGCTGTTCCCAGCCGCCCTGTATTGCCGTGTCCCTGCGCAAGGCAACCTATTCCCATGCTGCCATTGTTGAACGCAAAGCCTTTACGGTTGGAGTTGCCTGTGAGGCGATGATTGCGGAAGCGGATTACGTCGGGATCACATCCGGTCGTGACGTTGACAAGTTTGCCGTTGCCGGGTTAACACCGGTCAGAAGCGAGCTGGTAGATGCGCCCTATGCGGCCGAGTTTCCGGTTGTTCTGGAGTGCCGCCTGCTGCATATCGTCGAAATCGGTCTGCATACCCAGTTCATCGGCGAAATTATCGATGTCAAGGCTGACGCCGACGTTTTGGCTGATGATGGACTACCCGACATCATGAAAATCAAGCCGCTGATCTATGACACCGCCCACAAGGGGTATCACGGCGTCGGGCCGCTTCTGGGCAAGGCCTTTTCTGTGGGGAAAGAGCTGCAATCATGAGCAGACAGGAAACAACTTCTCTGGACCGGGCACTGGCCCGCATGTGCGAACTATGCCCGGTTTGTCGCCACGCACGTCACCACCAAAAGGGCGTGGTATTCACCATTGTTAAAAAGGTTGAAGTGGCTATTTGCCCATTCTGTCTGGCTTACGAGCGGGTGCACGGCAGAAAGGCCCACGAGGTAAAAGATTGAAATGGCCGCCTCCCGCCCCCACAAAAGCAGGCACAACAAATCACATGCGAGAGGACTGCATGTAGCCGCGCTCTTTGAAGGGGCCAAAGGCCTGCTGGTACTTTTGGTGGGGTTTGAACTGCTGACGTTTATCCACAAAGATATCCACCTGGCAGCCATGCGACTGGTGGAACACATCCACCTCAATCCGGCCAGCCATTACCCACGCATATTTCTGGACCTGACGGAACATATTACCAACACAAAGCTCTGGAGTGTTGCAATAGCCGCTTTCATGTATTTTATCGTAAGGATAGTGGAAGCTGTCGGGCTCTGGCTTAGAAAAGCATGGGCCGAGTGGTTTGCCGTACTGACCGGTGGAATGTACATACCGATTGAATTATTCGAAGTAGCTCGCAGCGTAACCTGGCCAAGAGTTACCGTACTCGTCGTCAACCTTGGCGTGGTGTCTTATCTGCTGTTTGTAATGATCAAAAACGGGGGAAAGGGAACATCTTGAAATTTGTGCAATATTGGTGAAATACCCTAAAGCGAACCATATGAATACGTTTAAACTCCCATGACAACGCCCGATATCAAACTCATTCTTTTCTGGCATCTACGATCAAACCGGCCAATGCCAGGCATGAAAAACCGGCTCCGGCATAAAAAGTCATCGCCGGGCCGAAAAAATTCCACAGACCTCCGGCTAAAACACTGGCGACCAGCAACGCGACTCCGCTGACCAGATTAAAGACCCCGAAAGTGGTTCCGCGCAGATCGGCAGGAGCGGAATCGGCGACCAGCGCCGAGAGCAGACCTTGCGTGGCCCCCATGTGAAGTCCCCACACCGCTGCTCCTGCTGCCACCATCCAGATGTTACCGGCCAAGGCAAGCAGAAGATCTGCCGCAATCAAAAAGATGATGCCCCAGATCAGCAGTTTTCTCCGACTGCCGTTGTCCGATAATTTTCCGAGCGGGTAAGCGCTGGCGGCGTAAACCACGTTCATGACGATCAGGATCATCGGTATCCAGGTCACGGACAGACCCAGATTTTCGGCACGCAGCAGCAGGAAAGCCTCTGAAAAACGTGCCAGCGTCAAAACCGCTGCAAAAGCGATCACCCACCAGAAACGTGTCGGCAGACGCTGCAGATTTGCCCAGCTGATAGGGAAGTGCGTTCGAGTGGTTTTGGGTGATGATTCGGGTTCATCGACACCAAAGACAATCAACAGCACACAGACCATGGCGGGAACGGTAGCCACCCAGAACACGGTCCTGAAATTACCACCAGTAGCCGACATCAGCACGATAGCCAGCAGCGGCCCGGCAAAAGCTCCGACAGTGTCCATCGACTGTCGCAGACCATAGGCCTCCCCGCGGTTTTCCTGGGGGGTGATATCGGCAATCAGTGCGTCGCGCGGCGCACCGCGAATGCCCTTGCCGATGCGATCCAGAAAACGCGCCGTGAGTACTGCGCCAATACCGTTCGCAAGTGGAAAGAGCGGCTTGGTAAGCGCCGCCAGTCCGTAGCCCACCAACACCAGCGGCTTCCTGCGCCCGATCCAGTCGGACAAGACACCTGAAAAGACCTTGGCAATGGCTGCCGTCGCCTCGGCGATCCCTTCAATCACCCCCACCGACAGCGCACTGGCGCCAAGCACCGTAACCAGGAACACCGGCAGAAGGCTGTGGATCATCTCGGACGAGAGATCCATGAAGAGGCTCACAAAACCGAGAGCTATGACTCCTTTTGGCAGCTTGCTTAGTGTCATCTGTTTATCTCAATAGAATTCCTGCAGGTTTTCATCAATTCCCTTAAGTGTCTCATACCAGAAATCCCGGGCAGCCTCGAGCTTGTCCCGGTCGAACTTATCGAGCCAGATTGAAAGCTCCGGGTTCGGATCGTGATCGACCTCTTTTTTCCGTCTCAGGAATGTATGCAGATAGTCGATGTTCCGTTCCGATTCCATAAAAACAGGGCTATTGCGGCTGTTTAGGCGACTGGCCAGAACGTCAATTGCACGCAGGAATTGATCGGTGCAGTTGTACAGTGAACCCATCACCTCCGGCAACAGTTCTTCGGCCCAGCCGCGGTGAAAACGGCAGACGCCCAGATTATCCAGAACCAGTTCCTTACGCATCCGCTCCGCGCATTTTTTCCCCAGTTCCCTGGGTGGCAAAAACTCATTGCTGTAAACCATGTAGTACTTGCCCATGATCGTCATCGGGGCCAACGCGCCGGCAACCCAGTACTGGTTGGGAACCATCCAGCCCCGCCGGCTGAAAGCGATGTACACCAGCCGGTCATGCAGTGCCGTTTCTTTTTCACGGGAATGGATCCGGCTCCATTTGCGCACCCCTTCCCTGAAATCCAGGATACCACGCCGTTCCAGGATGGCGTCAATCAGCTCGCAGCCCAGTTCGGCGTTATGCAGCGAGTCACCTACAACATCAAATTCCGCCGTATCCCAGCGCGGCAACCTAGTGACACCCAGCTCTTCCCTGGTCAGCAGTTTCCCATCCAGCAGGTCCATCAGCCAGGCCAGAATTCCTCCGCCGGAGATGGCGTCAAAACCCATGGAATCGCAGTGGTGATTAAGCTTTTCAGCGGCCCGCTGGTCGAAGATACCGCACAACGGCCCCATAGTCTGGTAGGGTTCGTAATCTTTTTTGTAAACGCCGTTCATTTTCTTGCAGACCGCCATGCACGGTTCGCCGCAGGTGGCCTGCTGTTTGGGGATTATAGTCTCTTCGTTGAACTGCTTGAGGTAGTGCTCTACCACCAGGTTTTGATGCAGAGCAGTGCGCTGTTCTTCCGTCTGGTAGATGGTGCGGTAGTTGAAGGCCATGATCCGGCCCCCCATGGTTGCGTAATTCACACCGAATGTGCCGCCGGTGCCGACCTGTTCGTCGTATCGGTACTTGCGAGTAGCCTCCAGATCCTTTTCCATCAGCCGCAGGTTATACTTGTTCCTGAACCATTCATCGGCCACTTTCCTGTCTCGGAAGTCTTCATTCACCACCGTGCCGCCGTAAATGATCGCCACAATACCGTGATCCTGAAGCATGGCACTGCCTAATCCGCCCCGCCCGGCCCAGGTGTCAACGTAACTGATCCTTCCCCTGCTGATCGGAACCGACATGATTCCGCCCATGTCAGTATGCATGGCCGCTGGACCGGCCACCAGAATCCGGGGATCATTCTCATAACGCTGACCGAGCATTTCATTGACCGTGTCCGTCAGGGAGTACACTCCGCTCCGGCCGGATTTCCAGATAGCCTCCACATCTACCGGGACCACTTCCACTTCGATTTCCTCGCCGTGGTTGCGATTCAGGTAAAGCACCGAGGGAACCGGGGCCTTGCCGACCAGACTGAGCATATTGATGCCCAGATTGTCGAACACCAACCCGGCGCCCCCCATGGAGCTGATGTAATACCCTTGCCAGCAGGGTGAAAAGCCGGTCACCACCAGGCGGTTAGAGCCTGGAAAGATCGAACCGGCAAAGACTCCCACCCCGAAATTGAGACTGCGATACTCTTCAGTCAGATGAATACCAAGGTCAACCGGACCGAAATAGCGATCGAATTCGTATTTCTTTGTTTTATAAAATCCGGTGGCCGGATCTACCAGCAGAACCCTTTGAAACATGTTCATATGCCTCCCGCATGGACCTGAAGAGTCGCGTATTCCCTATTGTCCATTTAACCGCCTACCGGGTAATGTCAACCAGCGATGCGGTCTTATCGTTAAACAAGCGTCATTGCCCACCTCCCCCGCCCAGAACCTTGTAGAGCGTCACCAGATTGTTCAGCCGGGAGAGGCGGGTGCTGATCAGGTTCTGTTGAGCCCCGTAGAGGGAACGCTGTGAATCCAGCACCGTCAGGTAGCTGTCTACCCCTTTTTCGTAGCGGGCTTGCGAGAGGTTATAGCTCCCAGTGGTTGCGTCAGTTAGGGACTGTTGGGCTGCCAACTGTTCCTCAATGGTACCGCGCTGGGCCAATGCATCGGCCACTTCACGGAAAGCGGTCTGGATTGCTTTCTCATAGCGTGCCACCGCAATATCACGATCAACCTCGGAAACTTTCAGGTTGGCCTTGTTGCTGCCGCCATCAAAAATTGGCAGGGTGATCTGAGGAGCAAATTTCCAGGCAAAGGAACCGGGTTGGAACAAACCAGCCACATCTTCGCTGCCGAAACCAATGTTAGAAACCAACGTGATACGCGGGAAAAAAGCCGCCCGGGCCGCACCGATATTTGCATTGGCTCCTTTCAGCTGTCCTTCAGCCTGGAGGATATCAGGGCGATTGAGCAGTACCTCGGACGCTAATCCGGGGGAAACGTCATTCACAGCTGTCAGGGATTCAGACATGGTATGCGGCTGCAGTTCGGTTGAAAATTGCGAACCGACCACCAGAGCCAGAGCATTCAAATCCTGAGCAACCAGAGTTGTGTAACGGGCAATATCCACTCGGGCAGCATCCACGCTGCTCCGGGCCTGATTCAGCACCAGCGAATTAGAAATTCCCGCGTCAAAGCGGCTTTTGATCAGATTGTACGATTGCTGTTGATTTAGCAGTGTGTCTTTGGCCAGCTGCAGCCGTTCCCGGTCGGCAGCCAGAGTAAGATAGCCGGTTGCAACCTGTGAGACCAGACTGATCTGCACACTGCGCCTGGCCTGCTCCGTGGCAAGGTACTGCTCCAGTGCTTGATCCTTGAGGCTGCGCACCCGCCCGAACAGATCCAGTTCGTAGGAGCTTATACCCAGGCCGACGTTGTACTGTTCTGATGTCACGGCATGGTCTTTGCCAGATATACCTGCAGGTGTACGTTGAAAGTTTGCGGCGGCCGATGCATCAACTTTCGGCAGCAGATCAGCGCTCTGGATCTGATATTGGGCCCGGGAGCGCTCGATGTTGAGAACCGCCACTCGCAGATCGCGGTTGTAATCCAGGGACATCCTGATCAGCCTGCGCAGATGCGGATCAACAAAGAATTCCTGCCAGGGGATTTCGGCCAGCGGCTTAGCGTCAGCTGAGGCAACAGACTCTTTGTAGGCCGGGCCAGTTGGCCAGGCTCCCGATACCGGCAGGATCGGTTTGGAGTATTTCGGGGCCATGGTTGTACAGCCCGCAACAGCTAACAAGGTTGCAAAAAGCGGCAGTAATTTATGAAGCTTCATATTATTTCACCTCCGTTGAGTTGGCGAAAGCGTCAGGCTCTGCGGGTGGGTGGTGGTATTTCTTCTTCCCGAACAGACGGGAGACCATCACAAAGAAAAATGGAATAAAGATCAGGTCGATAAAGGTGGCCGAAAGCAGACCGCCGGTTACGGCGGTGCCGATGGCATTCTGGGCCGAGGCGCCGGCTCCCTTGGTGAGTGCCAGAGGCAGGGTGCCGAAGAAAAATGCCAGCGAGGTCATGATGACCGGGCGCAGCCTGATTCTCACCGCGGTCAGAGTCGCCTCAACCAGTTCGTGCCCCTGGTGCATCTGCTCCTTGATGAACTGGATGATCAGGATGGCGTTCTTGGTGGAAAGGCCGACGGTTGTCAGCAATCCGATCTGGAGATAGACGTCGTTGGGGAGCATTCGCAGCTTGACGGCTGTTACTGCACCAACCAGACCCAGCGGCAGCATCAGCAGGTTGACAAACGGTATGGTCCAACTTTCATACAGTGCCGCCACAGCGAGGAATACCACCAGCAGCGAAATTGCATAAAGGACCGGGGCCTGGGCTCCGGCATGCTGTTCCTCGTAGGAGAGGCCTGTCCATTCATAACCGATGCCGGCAGGTAGTTGGGCAGCCATCTTTTCCATCTCGGCCATCGCCTCACCGGTGCTTATCCCTGGCGCGGCCTGGCCCAGAATTTCCATTGACGGGATGCCGTTATAACGTTCCAGACGAGGCGATCCGTACTGCCAGCGAGCGGTTGCAAAGGCCGAGAAGGGAACCATATCGCCATTTTTGTTGCTGACATACCATTTGTAAATATCCTCCGGCAACATCCGATACTTCGCATCTGACTGTAGAAAGACCTTCTTGACCCGGCCATTCTGGATGAAATCATTGACATAAGAACTTCCCCAGGCGGTCGAAAGGGTGCTGTTGATATCCGCCAGCGACACTCCCTGGGCACCGGCCCGAACATCATCAATATCGAGTTTGAACTGTGGGGAATCGTCCTGGCCATTTGGGCGCAGCGCTACCAGTTTGGGGTTTTTCATGGCCATGCCCAACAGCTGATTACGGGCCTCCATCAGCTTTTCATGCCCCAGTCCGCCGCGATCCTGCAACTGTAAGTCAAAGCCGTTGGCAACACCCAGTTCAAGCACCGCCGGTGGAGAAAAGGCGAATGCCAGACCATCACGATACTGGGAAAAAGCCTTCATGGCCCGACCTGCAACGGCCTTGGCCTTCAGATCCGCTGTTTTGCGCTGATCCCAGTGTTTCAGCTTGACAAACGCCAACCCCATGTTCTGCCCCCGACCTGCGAAACTGAACCCGGCCACGGTGATAACCCCCTCCACCGCTTTGGGCTCCTGGTCAAGAAAGTGTTTCTCCAATTGCCGGATGACCTGGATGGTTCGTTCCTGAGTGGCCCCGGCCGGCAACTGAACCTGGCAGATGAGGAAGCCTTGGTCCTCATCCGGCAGGAATGATGTCGGGAGATGCATGAAAACGAATACCATGGCAACAACGATGGCGCCATATACCACCAGGTAACGCACCGGCTTGCCGAAGGAACGACCTACTATCCCTTCATAGTTCGCCCGGCAGAATTCAAAGGCCCGGTTGAAGTAACGGAAAAACCCTGCGAACCAGCCCGTCTCGCCGGCATGATGCCCTTTTTCAACCGGCTTGAGCAGAGTGGCGCACAACGCCGGGGTCAGTATCATTGCCACCAGAACCGAGAGGATCATGGCAGAGATGATGGTAATGGAGAACTGGCGGTAGATAACGCCGGTGGAGCCGCCAAAGAAGGCCATCGGCAGAAATACTGCCGTCAGTACGGTGGCAATACCCCATAGGGCGCTGGTAATCTGCCCCATCGATTTGATGGTCGCCTCCTTGGGAGACAGCCCCTCCTCCGTCATGATCCGTTCCACGTTCTCGACGACCACGATGGCGTCATCCACCAGCAGGCCGATAACAATTACCAGGGCGAACATGGTCAGGGTGTTGATGGAGAAACCGCAAGCGGACAGCACCCCCATCGTGCCCAGCAGAACCACCGGCACCGCAATGGTCGGAATCAGGGTGGCGCGGATATTCTGCAGAAAGAGGAACATGATGATGAATACCAGGAAAACCGCCTCGATCAGTGTATGTACAACCTCTTCGATGGAAATCTTGACAAAGGGAGTAGTGTCGTAGGGATAAACCACCTTCACCCCGGGCGGAAAGTACTTTGACAGCTCATCCATCTTGGCCTTGACCCGGTTGCCGGTATCAAGCGCATTGGCCCCGGATGCCAGCCTGATGGCCATGCCGCCTAGCGGCTTGCCGTTGTAGAAAGACTGCATCTCGTAGTTCTCAGTGCCGATCTTGCTCTCGGCCACATCCTTGAGCCTGACCGTGGAACCGTCGCTGTTGGTGCGCAGTACGATGGCGTCAAACTGTTCAGGGCTCTGCAACAGGCTGCGGGCAGTGATGGTAGCGTTCAACTGCTGTCCTTTATCGGCTGGTGATCCGCCTAACTGACCGGCGGACACCTGGGCGTTTTGAGCCTGCAGCGCAGCAATCACATCGTTGCTGGTCAAATGGAAGTTTTGCAATTTGGCGGGATTCAGCCAGATCCGCATTGCATTCTGGGTGCCAAACATTTGCAGTTCACCGACCCCTTCAAGACGGCTGATTATATCCTGGAGATTGGAGACCATGTAGTCGGTCAGGGCATTGCGATCCATGGTTCCGTCTTCAGACACCAGGCCGACGATTATCAGGAAGTTACGGGTTGACTTTACGACTGATATTCCTTGCCGTTGCACGATCTGAGGCAGGAGCGGCACAGCCAGCTGCAGTTTGTTCTGCACCTGCACCTGAGCGATGTTCGGGTCAGTACCGGCCTTGAAAGTCAAGGTAATGGACACTGCTCCGGAAGAGTCACTGGTGGACGACATGTAGATCAGGTTGTCGATACCGTTCAGTTTTTGTTCCACGACCTGGGTAACGGTATCCTGCACTGTCTGGGCTGAAGCACCCGGATACACCGCATTGATTGCGATCTGGGGCGGCGCGATCGGCGGATATTGAGAGACCGGCAGCGATTTTATCGATAAAAGACCGGCCAGCATAACCATGATGGCGATCACCCAGGCAAAAATCGGGCGATTGATGAAAAAACGTGGCATGAAGGTCTCCTTTACTTTTTGGCTGCTGCCGGCTTTGGTGTGGCGGCAGGTGCTGCCTCCGGCTTGCTGCCGAATGGCACGGTTTTTACCTGTGTGCCTGGACGTGCCTTCTGGAACCCTTCCAGAATGACTTTGTCACCAGCTTTCAAACCATCACTGACCAGCCAGCTGTCACCAACCGTCCGGGAAACCTTGATCAGACGAGCCTCGACCTTATCTTCGGCCCCAATCGTCATTACCATTGCCTCACCTTTCGGATTACGGGTCACGCCGCGTTGCGGGATCAGGATACCATTCTCGTTGACCCCCTCCTCCAGGATTGCACGTACGAACATGCCCGGCAGCAAGGTCTGTTTCGGATTAGGAAAAACCGCCCGAAGAGTTATGGAGCCGGTACTCTGATCCACCGTGACTTCCGAAAACTTTAGTGTACCCGACAACGGATAGGCGCTGCCGTCTTCCAGCAGCAACTTGACCCGCGCCTGGGCATTAGCGCTGTTCTTCAGCAGGCCGCTTGCCATGGCCTTTTTCAGCTGCAGCATCTCGGAACTGGACTGGGTTAAATCCACGTAGACGGAGTCCAATTGCTGAATTGTCGCCAGTGGAGCTGCTTGACCGGCTGTTACCAGTGCTCCGTTTGTGACGGTGGAACGACCGATTCGGCCCGAGATTGGAGCCGTTATTTTGGTATAGGCCAGATTAATGCGGACGGCTTCAAGGGCCGCTTTGGCCGATTCAATCTCAGCCTCGGCCAGCTTTTGAGAAGCAGAAACATCATCATAGTCCTGTTTGCTGACCGCATTGATTTTCACCAGATCCCTGTAGCGATCAGCTTTGAGCCTGATCGGTTCAAGATTGGCCTCAGCCCTTGACAGAGCAGCTTTGGCCCCGGCATAAACGGCCTGGAAACTGGCCGGGTCGATCTGATAGAGAATCTGACCGGACTTGACATTGGAACCCTCGGTAAAGAGCCGTTTTTGAATGATACCACCCACCTGCGGACGTACTTCCGCGATCATGTGGGCAGATGTTCGGCCCGGAAGCTCAGTGGTTATCGTTACGCGCTGCGGAGCAACCACAATTATGCCCACTTCTGGAGGGCCGCTTGGCAGTGGTGCATTTTTTTTCTTTTCGCATCCGGTCAACATCGTTCCTACCAAAAGAAATCCAGTAAAAACAAAAAATCTTATTCTGTACATAGCTTGCATGGTCACCTCTCCTATTATAGAATGAACATTAATTCCTGTATTTTTCGAGTCAAAACAGTACTATTGATAATTGGCACTCATCTTCTGACACCATCCCAGCAGGCTTCAACGGTACAGGTTATCAAAACCTCATCCAAAGCAATAAAGCCTAGAATGTGATCTCGCGCCACGGCCAGGATTGGCCCGAATGCCAGGTCGAAGAGAATGACTAGTGGGATATCCTTCATTGATTTCTGCGAAATTCCGTCTTCAAAAAGTTCTCGAAATATATCACAGCCCTCTTTTTTACCCATGATCTTGTCCCGTCGATATTCTACACCGTAAGGAGAATTAAAAAACTGCTCCAGAAAACGAAAATCAACCGGATTCTCGATAAAATAGCGCAGCAGTGCCTGGCAGAGGTGCAGAAACCGCTCACGGATAGTCTTTTCCGGTTCATAGCCTTCCTTGATTACGGGGAAACTGCGATCTTCCAAATCTCGATATAGATCGGCAATCATCACTTCCTTGTTCTCGAAGTAGCGATAAATTGTACCGGCGCCAACTCCGGCTCGGTCAGCAATCATTGCCATTGGTGCGCCATGAAAACCATGTTCGGCAATAAGCTCTAATGCTGCACGTACAATTTCATCTCTTTTGTCCGGCTTAGACATAACCAGCCTCTCAATACGGAATGAACGTTCATTCCTTTTCTAAACTTTTGCTTGGTAATTGTCAAATCGTTTTTTCACAATAGGAATTTCGGCAGAATAACAGATGCGAAATTCTGATTGGAATGGGCTGATTTAAACGGAGACTGGTCATCTACTGTCCCGGAGATACTCAATATCTGATTGGCGGCAATACTGCCGTCGCGTAACGATGCTGTTATGACTGGTGAAAGTGAATCCAGGGAAATGGAAAGATCTTTTCTTGCGGAGGTGGCCCCACTCTTGGCGGAGCTTACGGAAATACTGTTTGGACCTTCAACGAGAGAAACGACATAGATCCAGACATTATCGAGCACACTGGCCTGGCCGCTGATGTTGGTAGCGGCATTGAACACGTTATTAACCGAACCTGGCTCTGTGGTACCGGTCAAAGTAATTGCGGCCTGATTGGTAAGAACCGGAATCGAACCGACTGTAAGCTGCAGGGATGGTGGAAAACAGGATACAGCAACTGTCTTGGTAATAGTTGCACCATACTGATTCTTTGAGGTTACAGAGACAGTATTCAATCCGGGAATCAGACCGGACACAGCAATTGACCACCTGATTCGTTCTAATTCACAGCTGAAAATGTGAATTAGAACGAATCAGGTTATCGCATCATAAAATTTCATGGTTCGCTTATCAGCTAGCCTCCTCTGACTCCGTAATTGTTGAGATTGTTAGTATTTCACGTAACGGAGCAGGATTCTATCCTTATTACTTACTTTTTAATAAAGGGCGGATGCCAATTATAAGTTTTACAGGTAGTATCATAACTATTTTAGATAACCAAACTTTTTCATCCTGTACCGGAAGGCGTCAATTCCCAGATTAAGTTTTTTAGCAGCTTTTGACTGATTCCAATCTGTTACCTCCAAAGCCTGTATGATCAGCTCCTTTTCTACTTCCTCGATATCAATTCCTTCCGGTGGCAAGCGAAAAGAAGAAACCGACGACACACTCTGAAGAGATGATTTGGCAACAATTTCCAAAGGCAGATGTTCAAGAAGCAACGTATCGTCATTGCCAAGAATTATTGCCCTTTCTATTACGTTTTTCAGCTCTCTTACGTTCCCTGGCCAACCATATTCAACCATTATTCGTTCTGCCATACCGGCAATGCCCTTCACTTTTTTATTGAAATCTTTATTGTAGAGTTCGATGAAATGGGTTGCCAACGGAATGATGTCTTCTTTGCGCTCACGCAGCGAAGGAAGGAAAATCGGAATGACCTGCAAACGGTAATAAAGGTCGTTGCGAAATGTTTTTTCTTCGATTGATTTATGAAGTTCCTTATTGGTAGCAGAAATAATTCTGACATCAACGGTAAAGACTCTACCGCCGCCAATCCTGCGAAAAGACCGATCCTCAAGAAAGCGAAGCAGCTTGGCCTGCATCCCCATCTCCATATCACCAATTTCATCAAGAAAAACCGTGCCTCCATCAGCCAGCTCAAAGAGACCCATTTTTGTAGCTTTGGCGTCTGTAAAAGCACCCTTTTCATGTCCGAACAGCTCACTTTCCAACAGTGTGGCAGGCACTGCCGCACAATTTATTGCGATAAATGGATTATCGGCCCGACTGGAGCTGGCGTGAATCCATTTTGCAACCAGTTCCTTACCGGTACCTGACTCCCCCTGCACAAGCACAGTCGAAGCCTCGCTCCGCGCAACCTTATCCAGAACCTCCATCAAATATTTCATCTGACGACTGTCACCGATAATATTCGGTGGAACATTCTTTTTGGTTTCCGTACGCAAACGGACTACTTCATGCTTGAGATCGGAGGTTTCCAAAGCTTTTTTGATAACCATCGATAACTCGTCAAGATTGAATGGTTTGCAGACATAATCAAATGCCCCCATTCGCATCGCATTGACCGCAGTTTCAAGACCGCTGTGAGCCGTTACCATAATAACAATCACATCTTCATTATGCTCCTTGATCTTCTCAAGCACATCAATGCCGCTAATGCCGGGCAGCTGGATATCAAGGAGCACGAGATCAGGCTGTTCTTCCCTGACCAAATGCAAGGCGTCTTCACCGGTACCGGCGGTTATAACGTCATATCCCTGTTTTTTCAGATTCTGTTCCAGTGACCATCTGATCAGATGCTCATCGTCAACAACCAGCAACTTGTTACGTTTCATATCTTACCTCTCTTGTTCATTATTAACTGTCTGGCAGGCCGGCAATTCAACGACAAAGACCGTACCTGTACTGTTATCACTTGTTACCCGAATATCTCCATCATGCAGCTTCACCAACTTGAGACAGATCGGCAAACCAAGACCGGTTCCCTGGGCTTTTGTAGTAAAAAAAGGAGTAAATATTTTTTCAAGGATCGTGGGGGGGATTCCCGGCCCACTGTCAGAAACATCTACTCTGACAAATTCACGGTCGTTACGATGTATGAGTGTTGTTTTCACGGTCAAAACACCTCCGCCGGACATCGCCTGGCAGGCATTCAGCAACAGATTCAGGAAAACCTGCTGCATTTGTTTAGCATCAGCGTACACAGGTGGCAGATTCGGCGCCAATTCCACTTGTCGATCGATATTCGATCCGCCGCGATGCTGCAAAGCAAACTTGAGAGTTGTCGTAAGTATGGAGTTGATATCAATACAGGAACGTTCCGGCAAGGAAGGTTTACCGAAAAAGAGCAGATCGTTGACAGTCTTATCAAGCCTTTTTACCTGTTGAAGCACTTCACCTAAAATTTCTTCGCGTGGGTCATTTGCATCCATGTCATCTTTGATAATTGTAATTGCCGCGGATATGCCAGCTAAAGGATTTTTAATTTCATGGGCGATACCAGCAGCCATTTCACCAATCGAGGCCAGCCTGTCCGCACGTTCAAGCTGCTGAAAATGGAGTTTATCGAGTTCTTTTTTGGCAACATCGAGCCGATCGACCATGGAGTTGAAACTGATAATCAGCCGCCCGATCTCATCTTTACCCTTGTAATCTATGCGAACATCAAAATCGCCCTTTTCAACTTTGGACATGGTATCGACCATGTTATCCAAAGGTTTTTTAACGAATTTCAGAAGAATGAATGAAATTGTGAACGCCAGAAAGACAGTGATCGCAATGGATGATAAAACAAATATCCTGGATGCATCGAGCATTTGCATCTTTGTACGGTTGAGTGAATAATTTATATCAAGAATACCGATAACCCTGGTTTTGCTGCCGTGACAAGCATGACAGGCTGCTTCATTGTAAATAGGCTTGACCATCGCCAGAACTTCCCCGTGGGGAGGGAGGTCAAAGATTCCGTAGTTTTTGGGACTTTGGTAGAGGACGTAATCCTTTTCATTGACCGTTCTGCCGACTTCATTAGGCAAAGACGAGCGTAATATGACCCCGTGAGGATGGAAAACACGCACACCCACCAGTTGGTTATGCTGTGCAACCATTGAAAGTATTGCACCCACATCCTGAACGTTGCCAAGATGCATAGTATTGTAAATGCTGCTTTCGACCGTGTGAAGAAGCAGTTCGGTACTCTCGCGGGCGGTATCGATCAGCATATCCTGCTGGTGCTGCACATTGAAATACGCATAGGTAAATATGCCCGCCACCAGAAGGGTAATGGTTGTAGCAATAATACGGGTTGTAAGACTTCGGAAAATGAACATACTCTCTCTTGACGGCTATATTACGGCGGAGTGCCAATTGGCTGGCCGGGTTGGGCAGAAACCGAATTTCTTGTAGTCACGGAATTGTAGATAAATTTCCAATCAGAGTAGCTCTCTTTGCCGGCGAAAGCGGACAGTTCATCTGGAAAACCGCCCGTTTTCATCGGTTTGGCTGTACTGGGACTGTACACGCCGCTGATGCCTCTGTTCGGGTCGGAAATAACACTCCACTCTTTCCCGGTAACCGGATCCGTGTACAAGCGCCGTAGATAGCGAACCGTAGTCAGCGAATACGGATCCTGGAGCAGATCTTTAAGTTCCCGCAAGGGTTTTACCGCATTAAGGTTCTGTCCTGGACGCGGTTTGTACCAGCGCGTGATTGCTTCCTTGTACTGCATGCCTCGGAACAGCAGTTCCTCTTCCTGCTCGCGTTGCATGACGGTTTTCCATGACTGTCCGATAATACCCAGCATGATGCTCATTATCATAACCAGCATCAAGGCGGTTAGATAGGTAAACCCCTTGGAATTCATGCTACTTATCATGAACACCGAAAAACGACAGAATGGCGTCGTCAAGTTTATTTTGGGGGAAGGATGTATCGTTTTTAGATTTTTCTGATGGTTTAAGATCGGGTTGCAACCAGGATTGATCAGGCAATTCAAACAACTTGAAGATATCACCGTTTACAGAGGGAGTTGAAGAAGGTGAATCCATAAATACATCACAAACCGCTTCAGATTCAGGCTTTGGAGAAGGGATTTCGTAGTTTTCAATAAGCTGGGCTTTGATTGCGAAAGCTTTTTCGTCAAACTCACCGGCTTTCAGGCGGCGCATCATTTCCTTATGCTGCTCTTTCATTAGTTCTTCAACAACATCCGCAAGATTATCCATCCTGAGGATATCGGAATAACTGGTTTTCTTAGAGCAGATAATTACGCCGCCACGATAAAGCAGGGTAATAATGTGCGGATTGGCCACACCACTGTCCTCAGTCTGGACGTGGAAGACCTCTCCTTTGTACTTCAGATTATGATTGAACCCAAGGACCATATAACCACCGGCAAACCCGAATTACGTCTTTTGACGGTATCACACATATCCTAATAATAGCAACCACTTAAATGTTACTAGTATTGAGGAATTGTATAATATGAATCAACTGTAAAGTCTGGACGGTTTCCAGATCAAAGGGTTCACACTTTATACGCCCAACAAACGTTTAATTTTTGCAACGGCTTCCATCGCATCCCGAGCATACAGATCGGCCCCGATACGGTCTGCATATTCCTGGGTTACCACGGCACCCCCAACCATTGTAAATGTGGTTATACCGGCCGCCTTGAGTTTTTTAATAACGTTGTCCATTTCGGACATGGTGGTTGTCATCAAAGCTGAAAGCCCAACCGCATCAACTGCATGCTCCTTTGCTTTAGAAAGAATTGTGGCTGCCGAGACGTTTTTACCAATATCGAAAACCTCAAATCCGTGATTTTCTAGCAAGGTGCAGACAATATTCTTGCCAATATCATGGATATCTCCCTCAACTGTTGCCATCAGGATACGACCAAGCGACACGAATTTCTGCCCCTTCATCTCGATCTTGAGTCTGGCAAATCCGGCCTGCATTGTATCAGCCGACTGCATGACCTGCGGAAGGAAGTAAATGTTCTTGTCAAAACGCCGGCCGACCTCCTCCAAACCTGGCAAGAAGCCTTCATTACTGATCTGCAGCGGAGCCATGCCGTCCTTCAAGGCCTCTTCAACCAGTGCAACAATTCCATCACTATCGCCACTGATAACCGCTTGAGAAAGACGCTCACGAATAGTGAGTGGCGCATCGGATACTGATTTCTGTACGGAAGCGGAAGCATGTTCTCCGCGATAAGCCTCGATATAGGCGGAAGCCTGATGGTCTCGATTGAGCAGCACCATTGCTGAACGCCAGGCATCCATCATCGGCTTGTCCTTCGGATTTATTATGGCCGCATCCAGACCGGCCTCCATCGCCATTGCAAAGAAAGTCGAGGAAATCAGCGGACGCTGCGGCAAGCCAAAGGATATGTTGCTGACCCCCAGAACGGTGGACAGTCCAAGTTTCTCTTTGACCATGCGAATGGCCCTGAGAGTTTCTGCAGCACGTTTCTGTTCGGCACTGACCGTCAGTGTCAGGCAATCGATGATGATATCCGAATCAGGGATGCCAATCCTGCGGGCTGCATTACGGATACGTCGGGCAATTGCCAGACGTCCTTCAGCGGTATCCGGAATACCTTTTTCATCCAGCGCCAATCCGATAATGGCAGCTCCGTATTTCTTGGCCAAAGGCAAAACCCGTTTAAGACTTTTTGATTCTCCAGACACAGAATTGATCAAAACCTTGCCGTCGGCCGCCTTGAGTCCGGCCCCCAGAGCAGCGGGACTGGATGAGTCCAGAACCAGAGGGACGCTGGCCGCACCGCTGACACAGAACACGGCCCGTTCCATGGCAGAGACTTCATCAATTCCGGGTGCGCCCACATTGACGTCCAGCAGCGTTGCTCCGGCCTGAACCTGTTCAATCGCCTCACGGCGAATGTAGGCCACCTTTCCCTCCTGCAACTCCTGGGAATATATTTTCTTGCCGGTCGGATTGATTCGTTCGCCAATAATGGCTGTATTGCTGCCGGCTCCGACGGTTGTCCAGCCGGAACGACTGGATAGCAGGGTTGCACCGACCGTTGATGCAGCAGGGTTCCATGATTGCTGGATAGCGCCCAGCGACTGTTTCATGGCACGAATATGGGCCGGCGTGGTGCCACAGCAGCCACCGATTATCCGCACTCCCAAATCAATCATACGCTGGTGGTAGGCGGTCATTTCTTCCGGAGTACCCGGGAAGATCGTCCTGTCACCAACCAGTTGCGGCAGACCGGCATTGGCCTGCGAGATCAGCGGCAGGCGGGTTACATTGCGCATACGACATAGAATGTCATAAATTCCATCCACCCCCAGACCACAATTGGAACCGACAATATCGGCGCCGGCAGCAGTCAGCGTAATTGCGGCTGATTCGGGGGGAGTTCCCAACACTGTACGGCCGTTATCATCAAAAGTCAGCATGGCAATAATCGGAATTTCAGCAGTGACTTCCCGTATGGCAATTACGGCAGCTCGGCATTCTTTGATATCCAGAAAGGTTTCGAGACTTATCAGGTCCGCGCCAGCCGAGACCAGTGCCTCGGCCTGCTCACGAAAAGCAGCTTTCATGTCATCGAATGATACCTCGCCCAGCGGCTCAACAAACTGGCCGGTCGGCCCAATCGATGCCCCGACATAGGCTTTGCCGGCGGCCTCTTTGCGTGCAATTTCCACCGCCCGGGCGTTGATTTCGGCCAGTTTGCCTTCCAATCCATAGTGGGATAATTTGAACCGCGTACCTCCGAAAGTATTGGTAATGATGATATCAGCGCCAGCGTCAATATACTCTCTATGAACCGACGCAACTACTTCAGGCATCGTCAGGTTCAGCTCTTCAGGCGACTGGCCCGGTTTGAGACCGCGTTCCTGAAGCATGGTGCCCATGGCGCCGTCAAGTATCAGCACTTTTTCCTTTATTGCTTCAATAAATGGTTTCATGGTTTTCCTTTAAGCGGTTTTGTTGGCTGGGGTACAGCAGCATTGGGGTCGGGCGATGGTGATTGTTCCAGCGTATAATCGGGGAGCAGCGGTTCAGATAGGTCCAGATGTTTCAATAATGATGACGGATCGCCTTCTATGGTCAGTTTAACCCTGGAAATCTGCGAAAAATTTGCAGCAACTGTATCCACGACCGAGTAAACCGCAAGCATTTCGGCAGAACTCCCTGACAGCAAAGTTCTGGAGAAGGCTTCGTTCATATCCACAATTGCCAGATCGTTCTCAACACGGACCGACTTGACAACCGTTCCTTCAGGCAGAGGCTTGTCAAATTCACCGACAGGGCCGTTAAGCAATTCTTCAAGAACTGAATTAATACAGGCCACAGTGTCTTCACACGGTTCCAGTTCGCGGGCTTCTCTCGACAGACGAACACCGCCGGCTACAAAGAACAATGTTGCCGTCCGTTTGCCTACCGATGGCTGTATTTGCGGCGCAACCGGAACTTCCTGACTGTTGCGGTATTTTTGCCAAAGCATGGTGCCAAAAACCAGGGCAATAACCAAAAAAGGTATCAGCATGTTGATGTTAATTTTTTTCCGTTGCTGAGACAACACCGCTCACCCCTCCCCTTCTTCGTCATCCAGGCTCACCTGATAAACATCATCAAGATGTCCCCCCAAAAAACGACTGCCAACACGTATAAAACCGGCCGGTACGTCACTGACATAATAGTGGTGATTACCTTTTTCTGTTTCAGGGCGCAGCATCTTTTTATCTGCCAGAATAGCAGCAACTGTGCGGGCTGTTTCCTCTGCCGAATCCACCAATGCGACCTGAGGCCCCATAACTTCTGCAATCAAAGGCTTTAGCAAAGGATAGTGCGTGCACCCCAGAACCAGAGTATCTACTGCAGCATCTTTCAATTCCTGCAGATAGTTTTGTGCAGTGAGGCGGGCCACCTGATTATCGGTCCAACCTTCCTCAGCCAACGGCACAAAGAGCGGACAGGCACGGGTCAAAACCTCTGCTTCCGGCATTAGGCGCTTGATAGCGCGGGTGTAAGCACTGCTGCGAATTGTGCCGGCGGTGCCAATCACACCGATACGGCCGGAACGGGTCACCTCGGTTGCCCGGCGGGCACCGGGTTCAATGACACCAACCACCGGGATCGTCAGCATCCGTTTGAGGCTTGGCAGCGCAACTGCCGAAGCAGTATTGCAGGCCACCACCAACAGCTTGATATCGCGCTTAAGCAAAAATAACGCAATTTCCGCAGCATAGCGAGTTACAGTTTCCGGTGATTTCGTACCATACGGAACGCGGGCAGTATCACCAAAATACACCGTGTCTTCCTGCGGAAGGGCTCGGACGATCTCACGCAGCACCGTCAGTCCCCCTACACCTGAATCAAATATACCAATAGACTGCCATGACAAAAGCAACAAACCTCAAAGTTGATAAACTTCTTTAGAATTGCGAACTATATACCTTTTTACATCAATCAGGCAAGCCATTTGCTTGGGTTTAACGCCAATATGCCGTGGTTCCTTATTGCACTTGACGTAGCTAAAAAAATTGCATATTTTTCATATTATTAAGTCAAGAAACCAGTATATCCTTCACAACAGTATAAATGTTCATCAGCATCGCATGTTTCTGATTTAACTCAATTGTACACTTTGTAAACACCTACTGAATTTTTCGCGATGCAACGTCAGTTTATGAACCGATTAAACTACAATTTCTAATGTGGAGGAAACCAAAATGTATTCAATTGATAATGTTGGCCGAAACACCATCGCCATGGTTCTGGCCGGAGGAAAAGGGGAACGGCTCAGTCCTCTGACCTTGCGCCGCGCAAAGCCCAGTGTTTCCTTTGGCGGCAAGTACAAGATAATAGATTTCGTACTGAGCAATTTTTTCAACTCCGGCATAAAAAAGGTGTACATACTGACCCAGTACCGGGCCTATTCGTTAAACAAACATATCCGTGAATCCTGGGGCAAATGGACCGGACTCGGTGAATTCTATGTTGCCATTTCACCCGAGACCAGCAGCGAAAGTGAGGAATGGTTCAAGGGAACAGCTGATGCGATCCTGCAGTATCTTCGATTTGTCGAATCCTCCGATGCTGACTACGTGGCTATTTTCGGAGGGGATCACATTTACAAGATGGACATCACCCAAATGATCAACTTCCACCGCTTGAACAGAGCCGATATTTCCATTGCCGCTCTGGAAGTACCGGCTGAAGAAGCCAGTCGTTTCGGGGTATTTTCCGTTGATGAAGATGCCAGAGTGACCGCATTTACTGAAAAACCGAAAAAGCCGGAAACCATTCCGGGACGTGAAACCTGTTTTGCTTCGATGGGAAATTACATATTTTCGACCAAAAAACTGATTGAAGTACTATTGGAAGGAAAAAAACAATACGAAGATCTTGATTTCGGGAAACACGTGATTCCCATGATGCTTGCGAACGATGACCGGGTCTTTGCTTACAACTTCAACGACAACGTAATTACAGGCATGAGGGCTGAAGAGCGAGGCTACTGGAAAGATGTGGGAACGCTGGACTCTTATTATGAGGCCAACATGGACCTGATTCACGTTTCTCCCCAGCTTAATCTGTATAATTACAAATGGCCGATTCTCACCAATCAGGGCAACCTGCCTCCCGCAAAAACTGTATTCGACGACGGTGAGCGCCGGGGTGTAAACATCGATTCATACGTTTGCGCCGGATGCATTACCAGCGGCGGCACAGTTAGACGCTCCATTCTCGGACCGCTATGCAAAGTCAACAGCTACAGCCTGGTGGAGGACTCGATTCTGTTTGAAAACGTAACAGTTGGACGACACGTTAAAATCAAAAAGGCAATTATTGACAAGGGCGTAGTAGTTGCGGACGGCTCAACCATCGGCTACGACCACGATGAAGATCTGCGCAATGGCTATACAGTCACTGAGTCAGGTATTGTTGTCGTGCCGAGGAAAGACAGATAAACCAGCACTATAAAACGGAGAATAAGAACGGCGTGGATATACTTTTACGAGTTACCCCGCCGTTTGTTATCACAAAAGGTGCCCCGCTAACACGAAGAGAAGTGATGAAAAAAGCACTGATGCTGCTAAAAATACAATAGAAGGGGATGCCCCCCCCCCAACAATTACCCTTTAAAACTATTACATTCGTTCAGTCGTTTAATCCCGCCTTGAATCATAACTGTCGGTGCGCTTGAAATCAAAGAAATCAGAACAACTGGATTCCCCTCTGTGAGAATCGCAATAATCCCTACTGTAACGACTATCATCGTCACTGGTACAAGATGAAGTCGAAACACGGCAGAATTTCCCGCCATTCAAACTATAGCCTTCACCAACTGTAAAGGACCCCACAGCCATTCCAGGGTAGATTGACTTTGAACAATCAGTGTAGAACGTTGCCTTGTAGTAACCATTGACGTAGATCTTGATGTATTGCCCAAAGGTTCCATTTGACGCCTTGCCGGTAACAGTAAAGCTGCTAATCGGGGCAGCAGCGGCCTTGTACAGCAACTGATTGTTGCTGTCTTTTATTTCAACCGTTGCAGTCGACGTCCCCTTATACATAAGAATAAGTTTTGTAACACCGCCGCTGCACTGCCCACAGGTTGGTGACGAAGGCGGTGGAGGATCTGTACAAGAACCACTGCCACCACAGGACTTGCCATTATCATAGTTGTCAAGTGCCAGATAAAGTGGTTCAGCCTCTTTCCATGCAGCGCTGTCTCCAGTAATGCCACTTCCCACAGGATATACTTTCATCCAGGCATCGGCCTTTGCCATAGTATCGGTAACACACCCCGAATCACTGCAACCCATGCTGTTCAGCCTCGCGGCAACCAGTGCCTTAAACAAGGTATAGGTTGGCGGTTTCAAGTTCCAAGTGCAAAAAGTGCAGCATGATGCTGTTTGAAATTAAAAGCGTCTGGAGTGAAGATCTCTGCAGGGCACCTGAATCCTAAAGTTTTGCGGGGCCTGGTGTTTAGTTTCCAGGCAATCGCATCG
>JBBQCH010000030.1:0-24256 GCA_038318485.1 Geobacterales bacterium | reverse complement strand
GCGCCGATTTCGACATCATCCTCCAATACTACAATCCCGATTTGAGGGATTCGGTAGTAGGAGCTGCCGTCGGGAGCGTATCCAAAACCATCCGATCCAATCACCGCACCAGGCTGGATGATGCAACGGTTGCCAATCCGGCATCTGTCACGAACAACCACGTTGGCGTGAATCACGCAATCCGCACCGATTGCAGACCCTTCATAAATCACAGCCCCGGAATGGATTACGGTCCGGTCGCCAATCGATACATTATTACCGATACAGGCTCCCGGGTAGATTGAAATATCTGTCCCCAGGGTGGTTTGATTGCCAATGTTTGCCCCAGGCAGTACACCCAACGGTGGGTGAGGCTGAGTATAAAAAAGCGTCAGCAATTTGGCAAAGCCAAGGTAGGGATTGGAAACCTCGATAGCATTGCGGCCGTAACGGTCGCCGCCTGGAGCCATGAGTACTGCTCCGGCCTTGGTATCCGCGACTTTGGACGCATATTTTGGGTTGGCCAGAAAGGTAATCTTATCCGGTCCGGCGTTTTCCAAAGGCGCCAGTCCATTTACTTCAAAAGTCTCATCACCCAGCACGGTTCCGCCCAGATAGGCAGCCAACTCTTTCAGAGTTCTGGTGTGCAGCATAAGTTACTTCTTCCTGTTGCTGTTAAACAGTTTCAGAACTTCTTCAGTTAAATCTGCTTTTTCATCAACAAACAACATGCTTTCATTTTTGACAAAGATGAATGAATAGCCATTTTTGCGGCCGTATTCCTGGATAACCTTTTCCATTCCTTCCAGAATCTTGCGGGTGAACTCTTCGTCCTTGCCCTGCAACTCGTCTTGAGCATCCTTGGTGAACCGCTGGAAATCCTTGAGTTTGTTCTGGTAGTCCTTCTCTTTGTTAGAACGGGCGGATTCAGAAAGGAGCATACCCTGCTTTTCCAGTTCATCCTTCAACTTTTTCAGTTCGTCCTGCTTTGCGTTGATCTCGTCCTGATACTTCTTGACTTTGGCGGCCAACTGCTCCTTGGCCTCCTTGCCTGCCTCAGAGCCGTTCAGGGCCCGCTGCATGTCTATATAGCCCAGCTTTACATCTGCGGCAAAAACAGTTGTTGCGGCCAAGCAGAAAACTACAATACCGGTCATTAATAATTTTCTCATATTCATTCTCCTTTTATGTGTTGCGCATTCTATCTGATAAGCAGGAAATATGGTTTAGCAAATTGCTAGAATAGGCTGCCGATTGAAAACTCAAATCTGCCGGTCTTGCTGTCTATACCGCTTCGCGGGTTAATCGGAATTCCATATTCAAGTCTTAACGGGCCAATTGGTGATGCCCAGCGGATTCCGCCGCCATAACTCATCTGCATCGTGTTAAAAGTGCCGCTGTATGAATTTCCATAATCAAAAAAAGCGACCCCCTTGACACCAATATCCTGCAATAGCGGAAAGGACAGTTCTGCATTACCAAAGATTTCTTTATCTCCACCCAGATAAACCGGTTCGCTTATCTGATTTCCGTTTACATCCTTAGTCAGTTGATTTTTGATTGGTGATACAGTACGGGCCTTGTAACCTCGTAAGGAGAAGATTCCACCCAGGTAGAACTTTTCGTCAATCGGAACAGGTTGACCAACTTCCTGGACATATCCCAGATTAAGTTTTGTAGAGAAGATCAATTTTTTGTACAACCGGTGAAACCAGGTGTTTTCAGTGGTGTAGCGGGCATATTTGTTGTCGCCGCCCAGACCTGCGTATTCAAGTGTCAGTGAATTCATAAAGCCGGTGGTTGGGTCGAGACGGTAGTCAGTATTGTTATGGGTTATGCTGCCCAGGATTGAACTGGTTGTGGTGGTGCCAATGGGGTAGTTGACCGTATCCTGATCATGCAGAGTTTGATATGCAACAGTTGGTTTATTAATATCCTTGATTTCATATTTGTACATGAAAAAGGTTCCGATAAAATCGTTGATCGGGTAACCGTCCTTGATATCGCCACCCATCAGGCGCCGGCTGTAATCGATATAATCCCGTTCAGAACGGTAGATGTCACCACCCAAAGTCCAGTTTGTGTCAAGGAAATGTGGATCGGTTACGCCGACAGAGTATGTCTGTGATTTCCCGCCGATCGAAGCGGATAAATTGGCTTTCAGGCCCAAGCCCAGAAAGTTGGCCTGTTGGACCGAACCCTGACCAATAAAGCCGTCAAGCGAACTATAACCGCCTCCAATACTGAAGGTGCCGGTTGGCTTTTCCTTGACGTCAACAGTCACATTGAGCTTGTTAGCGGCGCTGCCCTTGGCGGTGGCAATGTTGGCTTCTTCAAAAAAACCGAGATTCATCAGGTTCTGTTTGCTGCGCTTCATACCGGTTGCACTGAAAAGCTCATTTTCTGTCACGCGGAGTTCTCTACGGATGACCTTGTCGCGCGTTTTAGGATTGCCGGCGATTGAAATGCGCTCAATTGTAACCAGATCACCCTTTTCCATGTCAAAGGTGATGTCCACAGTCTTCTTGTCGTTGTCAGCATGGGTCAGCGGATTGACGTTGGCAAAGGCATAGCCCTTGTCACCATAAACATCGGTTAATGCAAATATGTCGGTCCGCAGTGTCGCACGGCTGAAAATGTCGCCGGTTTCGCTTTTTAACTTCTTGCTCAGATCCGTCGCCGGTCCAAGCAGATCTCCCTTGAATCCGATTTCACCAACCCGGTACTGATCGCCTTCGGTAATGCCGATAGATACATCAAGTGCAGTTTTTGCATCATTCAGTTTAACCACCGGTTCACCAACTTTGACATTTATATAACCGTTGTTCAGATAGAAATCAGTTACCAGCATGGCATCATTTTTCAGGACCTCTTCCTTGTAGGTACCTGCGCTGGTCAACCAGGACATGAACCATGCTTCCTTGGTCTCCATCAGTCCACGAAGTTTACGGTTGGAATAAGCCTTGGCTCCATCGAAACGGATGTTACTGATCAGAATCTTCTTTCCTTCAACTATTTTAAATGTGACGGAAAGGTCTGTAGGAGAACTCTTATCGATCTGAGGTTGCACCTCCGCCAGATAATAGCCGTCATCGCCGTATAGCTTCTTGATTTTGGCAACACTTCCGGCAAGATCTTTAGTCGAAAAGATGGAATTCAGGCGGATCTCGATAGCTTCTTTCAGTTTGTCGGTTGTGATCTGCTTGTTTCCCTCGAACTTGATGCTTCTGATGATCGGTTTTTCAAGCACGGTATAAACCAGAACTGTTCCTTTTTCGGTTTGTTCAGTCAACGCCTGAACGTCCTGAAAATAGCCAAGTTTGTAGACAGCACGAATGTCGGCATCTGTCTTGTCATTGTACAGGCTGTCTCCGGCGTGAACCTTCAACACGTTGAGAATTGCGGCGGACTCTATGCGCCGATTGCCTTTTATCTGCACTTCAACAATTTTCTCGCCTTCAGCGTGAGCGGCAGTCGCGCCAATAGCAACGACCATGGACAATGTAGTTAAAATGTTTTGAAAACTGGGCACGCTTCCCCCGAATATTAAATAGTTTTGTCCAGCGTTCCATCTACCAGGTGAACGGTGGTACCCATTGCAGATGCAAGCCGTTCATTATGTGTAACGATTACAAGGGTAAGGCCTTTTTTGATCTGCAGCTCAGTCAGCATGGCATGTATGCCGTCGCTGGTTTTCATGTCGAGATTGCCGGTCGGCTCGTCCGCCAGCAGGATCTCCGGGTCAAGTGCCAGTGCCCGTGCAATGGCCACCCGTTGCTGTTCCCCGCCGGACAGTTCTCCCGGGCGGTGCAGCATGCGTTGTCCCAGCCCGACGTCATTCAATAGCGTCTGAGCGTCTCTAGTAGCCTTGTCCCGTGGTACCCGGGCAATCAATGCCGGCATCATCACATTTTCAAGGGCAGTGAACTCCGGCAGCAGATGATGAAACTGGAAAACGAAACCGATGCTTTTGTTACGAAATGCAGCTAGTTGCCGGTCGCTTTTTTTGAAAATATCTTCTCCGTGGAAAAGAACCGTTCCCGAAGTCGGGCGATCAAGCGCTCCCAGCAAATGCATCAAGGTGCTTTTGCCGGCACCAGATGGTCCCACTAAAGCGGTGGTGGTACCCGCTTGAAGTTCAAGATTAATCCCTTTCAGTACTTCAATCCGGTTTTGGCCGATTGAATAGGTTTTTGAAAGGCTACACACCTCAAGCAGGTTACTCATATCTGAGTGCCTCGGCTGGAAGAAGGCGTGAAGCCTGCCAGGCTGGATACAGTGTTGCAAGAAACGAGATCAGTATTGCCGTGACAGAAATCAGAATAACGTCGGATCGCACAACCAGAGAGGGGAAGTGATCCAGGTAATAGATATCCTTGCTGAAAAAATTTTGTCCGGTTATCCGCTGGATGACGTTTACAATAGGTTCCAGGTTGAGTGCCACCAGTAAGCCCGATGCAACCCCCAAAACTGTCCCGATGATCCCGATAATCAAGCCTTCCAGTACGAAAATCTTCATGATGCTGCTGCCGGTGGCTCCCATTGACTTGAGGATTGCAATGTCACGGGTTTTTTCCATCACAACCATGAACAGGGTCGAGGCAATGCCAAAAGCAGCTACAAGTACAATCAGGGTCAGAATGATAAACATGACAACCTTTTCAGTCTTGAGCGCAAACAGAATGTTCTTGTTCATCTGCATCCAGTCGCGGGCGTAGAAACCGGCTCCCATCACGCGGTTAATGGTTTTGGAAAGCTCACCGGTATGATAAACATCGTCCACTTTCAGCTGAATGCCGGTGACTGTATCTCCCAGATCGAAGAAGCTTTGGGCCTGGGCCAGGCTGACATAGGCCAGAGTCGAGTCATATTCGAACATGCCGGTGTTGAAGATGCCGACCACTCTGAAGGGTTTCATTCTTGGCATCATTCCCAGTGGCGTGATGTTGCCCATTGGTGATATTACGTTGACCTTGTCTCCCAGGAACAGGTTGAGGTGCTTGGCAAGCTCTTTTCCCACCAGCAGACCGGGTATCGCGTCAAATCCTCCACCCATTTTGGGGTCGAGGTGATCGGTACTGCCTTCGACCAAAGTCTTGCTGAGTCTGGTAACCTGCCGATCTGTAGCAACGTCGATTCCCCTCAATACGACTCCGGACACATTTTTACCGGAAGATAGCATAACCTGGTTGTAAATGAAAGGTGTAGCGGCCTCTACCCCTTTGAAACTCTTCAGCTTGTTCATAACGGAGCGATAGTTATCCATCGGGGTGCCGCTGCGGATTACGACGATGTGCGCGTTTGTACCAAGTATCTTTTCTTTCAGGTCTGCTTCGAAGCCGGTCATAACCGCCAGCACCACGATCAGTGCCATTACTCCTAGCGTTACGCCGGCAGTGGAAATAAAAGTAATGATGGAAATAAAGGTTGATTTGCGCTTGGCCTTCAGGTAGCGCAATCCGATGAATAGTTCGAATGGCATACTTTATTTAGCTTCCTTGCGGAGTTGCGGGAAAAGAATGACATCTCGGATAGAAGGGGAATCCGTAAGGAGCATTACCAGTCGATCTATGCCGATCCCCTCGCCGGCAGTAGGAGGCAGTCCGTATTCGAGTGCCCGTACGTAATCTTCATCCCTGTAGTGGGCCTCCTCGTCGCCTTTGTCTTTTTCTGCAACCTGGGCGAGGAAGCGCTCTTTCTGATCAATCGGGTCATTCAACTCGGAAAACGCATTCGCTATTTCGCGACCGGCGATGATCAGTTCGAAGCGATCGACAATTTCCGGATCAAGATCGCTCTTGCGTGACAGAGGCGAAACTTCGGTCGGGTAGGCTGTGATAAAGGTCGGCTGGATCAGCTTATGCTCGGCAACCTCTTCAAAAATCTCCATGGTCAGTTTGCCGTAGCCGATATCGTCCGGGAGGTCGAGGCCGATACTGCGAGCGTAAGCCAGTGCCAAGTCACGATCATCCAGTTGCTTGGCTTCAATATCACCATACTCCAAAATCGCCTCACGAACCGTCAGGCGTTTCCAGGGGCGCTGAAAGCTGATCTCAAGGCCCTGATTGTTGAAGTCAAGAGTGCCGAGTACCTGCTGTGCGATGTGGCAAAACAGCTCTTCGGTAAAATCCATCAAGTCCTCATAGGTAGCGTAGGCTTGATAAAACTCCATCATCGTAAACTCAGGATTATGGCGAACAGAAATTCCCTCGTTGCGGAAGTTGCGGTTGATTTCGAAAACGCGCTCAAGTCCCCCGACAACCAGTCGTTTCAGGTAGAGTTCCGGCGCAACTCGCAGGTACAACTCCATATCCAGTGCGTTGTGATGAGTAATGAAAGGCCGCGCTGTTGCTCCTCCAGGAATCTGGTGCATCATGGGAGTCTCGACTTCCAGGAAATCGCGATTAACCATAAACTCCCTGATCAGATTAACGATGCGTGAGCGTTTGATGAAAATTTCGCGTGCTTCAGGATTGACAATCAGATCCACATAGCGTTGACGGTAGCGGGTTTCCACATCAGTCAAACCATGGAATTTCTCGGGCAATGGCAGAAGCGACTTAACCAGCAGTCTGATGGAACGGGCATGCAGGGACAGTTCGCCGGTCTTGGTACGGAACGGATAGCCTTCGGCCCCGACGATATCGCCAATATCGAATGATTCGAAAGCGGCAAATGCAGACTCGCCGATCTCGTCCTTTTTGACATATAGCTGCATGCGTCCTTTACGGTCCTGTAGCTGAATAAAAGCGGCTTTGCCAAAAGAGCGCCGGGCCAGGATGCGGCCGGCTACGATAAACCTCTCTTCAGAAGCTTCGATCTGTTCCTGGTCGCCGTATGCAGTCAGTATGTCGGCCGAAGTATGCTGCGGTTTAAAGTCATTGGGGTAGGGATTGATTCCTGCTTCCCAAAGCGCATCTACTTTGCGGCGGCGTTGAAGCAGGAGCTCGCTGAGTTCTTCCATGATGTATGTTCAACCTTTCACAACAAAAATGGTATGTGGAATAAGCAGACAAAAATATCGCCTAGCCACTCTGTACGTCAAGAAAAAAAAGGACGTTAAATTGTGTGCCATCTTATCAACTTGGATGAAATATTTGCTCCTTGTGTCACTCTATCATTCGGATAGTGTGATTGTAGCTGTCTGCTATATACAGAGCGCTGCCATTGGTTGTGATCCCGATCGGAGTATTGAATTTGGCGGTTCCATCAACACCTTCTGCCGAACCTGGTGTTAAGCCGGTACCGTGTATGATCGTAGTAACCGGCCCTGATAAAACAGTTCCGTTGGAGAGCACTATCTTGCGGACACTGTTGTTGTAGGAGTCCGTTACGTAAAGATTGGCACCATCTGTAGTGATGCCGTTCGGCTGGTAGAAACGGGCTGTGGCGCCGGTACCATCGGTAGAATCAGCAATGTTGCCGGCCGAATCAAGCGGTCCGGAAATGCCGGCTATTGTTGTGACCTTTCCAGTTAGTATCTCGATCTTGCGGATGGTTCTGTTCAATAAGTCGGTCACGTAAAGATATGTTCCATCGGTGGTAATGCGTGCCGGCTGATTGAAGCGAGCTATGGATTGGGTGCCGTCAACAGAACCGGCTGTAGCGGGTGCACCGGCCATGGTTGTTACTGCCGCCACAGTTATTGTGTCGGGGGGGATTAGGATCCGTCGGATGGTGTTGTTGCCGTAATCTGTTACATAAAGACTCACGCCGTCTGTTGTGATTCCGGTGGGGTGGTTGAATCGGGCATCGGTCGGAACGGTTTTGGAATCAACGGAGCCGGCAATACCGGTTGTGCTGCCGGCGAGAATATGGGTTTCTCCATTGGCTTTATCCACCCTGCGGATCACGTTGTTGCCCGAGTCCGCTACGTATAGATAACCTCCTGCCACTGTAATGTCGGAAGGAGCATTGAATGTGGCTGTAGTTCCATCTGCACCGGTTGATTCAGCATAACCGGCAACACCGGTGCCGGCCAGAGTTTTTACATTCTTGGTGGATAAATCTATCCTGCGGATCATGTTGTTCTTATAATCGGCTACGTAGAGGAAGGCCCCATCAGTCGTAATTCCGTTCGGTTGGTTAAAGCGAGCGTCAGTCCCAAGGCCGGTACTAGTGTCAATGGTGCCTGGAATCCCTGCCGTACCTGCAAGCGTTGATACGGTTTTGGGTAAGGTCAGTGGTGTAACCTGAATTGCTCCGCCCATGTGCGTGTCAGCCGGTGCTAGGCTTGACGGCAAACCATCATAGATTGGAATGGCTGCTGTCGTAGTTGAACTTCCACCGCCACAACCGCTTAGAAAAACCAACATAAACAAGGTAACTAAAATTGCTGCACGCTTTTGCATTGATATATCTCCATAGCTATCGTTAACTCTAGGCCAAGCGATAAACGTCAAAGTTTACTTGGCTTCCCCATCATTTTTCTTGCGCCGTGCTCTGGGGGCAGGCTTAGGCTTCTCCAAAACTAAATCCGGCTGAGAGACCTCAGTCTCCTTGGCCTTTTTTGGTGCAGCACGGCGGCGTGCTTTTGGTGCGGTTTTGGCATCAGCAGCCACTGTTTCCTCTGCTTCCTCTGCTTTCCCGGTCGCTGCCGTCTCTATCGCTGGTGCGGTAACTGGTGCCGATGTTTCCACGGCTGCTTCGGATGCATCGATAACCGGTTTCTTCCTGGCGCGTGGGGCTCTGGATTTTTTCGGCTTTTCAGCAGGAGCTTCTGTTTCAGCCTGCACCGGTTGTTCCTGAACCGCGGTTTGTCGCGGCTCCGGGTTTGCTTCTGATTCTGATGGATGTATATCTGTTTCAACAGCAGAAGCTGCAGATTCAGTTGATGCTTCCTCGTCGTGAACCTTGCTTCCTTTGCGGCTGCGGCGACGCTTACGCTTCTTGGGCTTAACGGTAGCGGCTTCATCCATTTTTTCATCCGTTGATGATTCTTCTATTTCGGAATCCGGCTCAGTTTCCCCCTCTGTTTCGTGAGGTTCCGCAGATTCTGGTTGTTCCAGGTGATCCGTCGTAAGGTCTGCATCTCCTGCCGGTTTCTTCTTCTTGCGACGTCGTTTGCGCTTCTTGGCGCCGTCAGCGGTAGCGGTTGTGTCGGGATGTGTCTCTTCTCCGGTAGCCGTTTCTTCCTTTATTACGGCTGGTGGAGCCGGCTTATGTGCCTCTTCTGCTTCCTCGGCACTTTTCAGGACGTCTTCCATGTGCACTTTTTCGCGCTTAACGGTTTCCAGTTCCAGTTGGTTCAAAAGGAATGACGTCTTGCCCTTGACCGTGACTTCGATGTCGTAATCTTTCTCGATCTGAATTAATTCGCGTTTTTTGCGGTTAAGCAGGTAGTAGGCAACTTCAAGCGGCAGGCCGCCATGAACCTCTGAAATATTTCCCTTGGCTGCGGCGCCATGTACCTTGCGCAGGAAAGACAGGGCCATTGCCTCAACCGACTTGACCTTGCCGCGACCTTCACAATGAGGGCAGGCCAGGTGTATGGCGTCGTTCAATGTTTTGGCAATTCGCTGACGGGACATTTCCAGAATGCCGAATTCGGAGATGCGGCCCAGATTTACTCTGGCTTTGTCCATTTTGAGAGCCTGTTTAAGGACTTTCTCGACTTCGTGGTTATGCTTTCTGTCGCGCATGTCAATGAAATCAATTACGATCAATCCACCCAGGTCACGCAGTCGCAGTTGTCGGGCAACCTCTTCGGCACCCTCCATGTTGGTTTTGAAGGCGGTATCCTCAATGCCCCGCTCACCGCTGGACTTGCCTGAGTTGACATCGATGGAAACCAGCGCCTCGGTCGGTTCGATGATCAGTGATCCACCGGATGGAAGTGAAACACGTTTTTCGTAAATCTGGTCGATCTGTTCTTCAAGTTGGAAGCGGGAAAAAATCGGGCGTTTCTCTTTATGCAGTTTGACCAGCTTTTCACAGGTCGGCATGTTTTCGCGAAAGAAGTTCTTGGCTTCGTCGCAGGCTTCTTTGCTGTCCACCAGGACTTCATCGATATCATCCGAAAAATAATCCCGAATGAAACGGATAATCAGGCCGCTGTCGCGATATACTTCGCCGGCGCCGTTGATTTCAGTCGCACTTTGCTTGATGCTTTCGTACATACCCACCAGACTGTCCAGGTCCTTCTGCAGCTCTTCCGGAGTACGCCCGACAGCTTCAGTACGGATAATATAACCGATACCTTCAGGGATATTCATGCCGGCTACGATTTCTTTCAGCCTCTTACGGGCTCCCTCCTGCTCAACTTTGCGGGAGATACCGCTGGAGTCACTGCCCGGCATGATAACCATGTAGCGGCCCGGCATCGAAATGTAGGTCGTCAGCGCAGCCCCTTTGTTGTCACGCTCGTCCTTTTCGACCTGCACCAATATTTCCTGACCGCGTCGCAACACTTCCTGGATACGAGGACGGCGCTTGTGCTGGTCTTCCGGGATGTCTTCACGCCACTGCCAAAAATCTGGGTGAAGTTCCCCCATTTGCAGGAAGCCCGGTTTGGCGCGGCCAATATCTACAAAGGCGGCCTGCAGCCCCGGTTCTACACGCAATACTACCCCTTTATATATGTTTCCCTTGGTCTGTTCCTTGCCGCTGATCTCAATGTTAAGCTCCATCAGGCGGCCATCATGCACTATGGCAACACGGGCTTCTTCCGGGTGCATGACATTGATCAGCATCTTTTTGCTTACGACTTTGTCCATTATATTATCTAACCTTTCAGGTGGACTTTGATTCCGCCACGTTCAAAATAAAAGATTATATATGTTTTAACGATGAAAGCAAAGAAAAAGGCGGAACCGGAATTAACCAGTGCCGCCTTGTGGATGCTATGAAACAGAGTTGAAGTTACATCATCTTTGCCAGCAGTGGTACAATCAGCAGCGAAACAATGTTGATGATCTTGATCATCGGGTTGACCGCCGGACCGGCAGTATCCTTGTATGGGTCGCCGACGGTGTCGCCGGTAACAGCCGCTTTATGGGCTTCGCCGCCTTTGCCGCCGTGGTGGCCGTCTTCGATGTATTTTTTGGCGTTATCCCAGGCGCCGCCGCCGGTGGTCATGGAGATGGCAACAAAAATACCGGTGACGATCGTGCCGACGATGACGCCGCCCAGAGCCTTGGGGCCCAGGGTAAAACCAACCACAACCGGGGCCAGGATCGGGATCAGGCCGGGGATGATCATCTCTTTCAGTGCGGTTTTGGTGACAATATCGACGCAGGCCGCGTAATCCGGTTTGCCGGTGCCTTCCATGATACCCTTGATCTCGCGGAACTGGCGACGTACCTCTATAACAACAGCGCCGCCAGCCTTGCCGACCGCTTCCATACATTGTGCGGCAAAGTAGTAGGGCAGCATGCCGCCGATGAACAGGCCGACGATGATATAGGGGTCGGACAGATCAAATTTAATGATTTCTTTACCGGCCAGTTGCAACGCATGATTTAGTTCGTCAACATAAGAGGTGAAGAGAATTACGGCGGCCAAACCGGCCGAACCGATCGCATAGCCTTTGGTAACAGCTTTGGTGGTATTGCCGACCGCATCCAGCGGGTCGGTGACAGCCCGGACAGAATCATCAAGCTCAGCCATTTCAGCGATACCGCCGGCGTTGTCGGTGATCGGGCCGTAGGCGTCCATGGCGACAACGATACCGGTCAGCGACAGCATTGAAACGGCTGCGATGGCGATGCCGTAGACTCCGGCGCACTGGAAGGCAATGATTATGCCGGCAGCAATGACGATAACAGGTGCGGCGGTTGACTTCATCGAAATACCCAGGCCGGCGATGACGTTGGTGCCGTGGCCGGTGGTGGAAGCCTCAGCGATATGTTTAACCGGAGCGTATTCGGTGGATGTGTAGTATTCGGTGATCCAGAAGATGGCGCCGGTTACGGCCAGGCCGACCAGAGCGGAGATGAAGATGTTGATTGAGCTGAAAGTAACGCCATCTGCGTTGGTCAGTCCCTGTGGAAACATCTGGGCCGTAACAAAGTAAAATGCAATGCAGGCCAGAACGGCAGAGGCGATCAGGCCTTTGTAAAGCGCCGGCATGATTTTTTGACTGGCGCCCAGTTTGACGAAGAAGGTACCGATGATGGAAGTGATAATGGAAATTCCGCCCAGGATCAAGGGATAGCTGACAGTAGCGGGATTTGTGGTGAAAGTGATGGCGCCCAGCAGCATGGCGGCGATCAGGGTTACGGCATAGGTTTCAAAAAGGTCGGCGGCCATGCCGGCACAGTCGCCAACATTGTCACCAACGTTGTCGGCGATAACAGCCGGGTTGCGGGGGTCGTCTTCAGGAATGCCGGCTTCAACCTTGCCGACCAGGTCGGCACCGACATCAGCGCCTTTGGTGAAAATTCCGCCGCCCAGACGGGCAAAAATCGAAATCAGCGAACCACCGAAGCCAAGACCTACCAACTGGCTGACCACATCCTTGATCGGAGCACCAGGCATAAGTTTCTGCAGAATCATGTAGTAACCGGCTACCCCCAGCAGTCCCAGACCAACCACCAGCATGCCTGTGATGGCGCCGCCTTTGAAAGCTACGTTAAGGGCTTTGACGATCCCGCTTTTTGCGGCCTCTGTGGTACGCACATTTGCCCGGACCGATACGAACATGCCGATGAATCCGGTCAGGCCTGAGAACAACGCGCCTATTGCGAAGCCAATTGCGGTTTTCGCACCAAGTGTTGCAAACAGAGCTACGAACATGACAGCGCCGACCATCGCGATGATGGTGTACTGGCGCTTCATGTAGGCGCCGGCGCCTTCCTGGATCGCGGCAGCGATCTGCTTCATCCGTTCGTTACCCTGGGGAAGTCCCAGGATCCACTGGGCCGATACCAGGCCATAGACTACGGCAGCCGCGGCGCATACCAGGGCAAATACTACAGCGTACTGTTCCATTCTTTACAATCCTCCCGTTGATATAAGTTGCTGCAAAATAACCTTAAAACACATGAGAGTTAAAGGAATTACACCGTTTTGTCAAGCCTAATCTCCTGAATTAAGTCCCGTGCTTGCCAGCGTCTGCTTGTTAATAAAAAATGGTCATGTTATATACAGTCGCGGATTCAATTTTCGTTAAGGAGAATATAAAATGAAATCAAAGTATTTAATGCTGCTTGTTTGTATGGTTGTATTGTCCGGTTGTGCTACGCAAAGCGCACTTGAGAATGTCCGCTACGATATTGATTCTGTTAAAACCCGCATGTTTTCAGTCGAGAAAGAGCTGGCCGGAGTCAGGGAAGAATCAAAAATGAGTGTCAGTGAAGTTGCAAAGGACTTCAAGTCTGATGTGGCCTCAGTTCGTAAAATGTCTGCCGATATTCAGGCCACAATCGATAGTACCAAAAATGAAATGCAGGCGCTTAACGGCAAACTGGATGACACGACCTTAGCTCTGAAAAGACCGACCGAAGATCTGGCGCGTTACCGGGAGGATGCTGACAAACGAATGATTACACTAGAGGACCATGTTCTCAAACAGCAGAAAGTTCTGGATGACCTGAACCAGAAAATGTCGGAATTGCTTCAGGCAAAGAAGGAAACGCCGGTTTCTGCTGTCGTTGCAGCCGATGCGCTGTACTTGAAAGGGCTTGAAACCTACAAGGCCGGTGATATGCCGACCGCCCGAGATCTGTTTACCAAATTTTTAGGACAGAACCCTAAACACGAACTGGCAGCCAATGCCCAGTTCTGGATAGGAGAAACCTACTACACCGAAAAAAGTTATGAACCGGCCATCCTGGCTTACCAGGAGGTGATTAAAAACTACCCCGGCAAGGAAAAGGTTACAGCTGCCATGCTTAAACAAGCCATGGCCTTCAGTGCAATCAAAGATACCAAGAGCGCCAAATATGTCCTGAAAAAACTGATTGAAGGGTTTCCGAAAAGTGAAGAGGCCAATCGGGCCAAGAGTCTGTTGAAAGAGATCAAATAGTTTCAGTCACATTTTTTCTAATAATAACGGGGCGCTCTCCTGGCGGAGGCGCCCCGTTATTATTGCTTCAGTTTGTACAACGTTACAAAACTCCCTTGGTTGACATGACGTCTTTTATACGGGAATCCAGTTGGCAGGCGGCATCCATTGCTCTTGCGAAAGCCTTGAAACAGGCTTCAATGATGTGATGCACGTTGTCGCCATACATGACGTTGATGTGCAGGTTCAGTCCGCAGTGGTTGGCAAAGGCCTGGAAAAACTCACGCGCCAACTCCACGTCGAATTCGCCGATTTTAACTTTGGGTAGATTGACATGGTAAACCAGATAGGGGCGACCGGAGATATCCACTGCCACACTGGCCAGGGTTTCATCCATCGGAACTGTGGCCTGGCCGTAACGGCGAATCCCTTTTTTGTCTCCCAGTGCCTGTTTGAAGGCCTCTCCCAGTACGATGCCGATATCTTCGACGGTGTGATGAAAATCTATATCGATATCGCCGCAAGCCTCGACTTCCAGATCGAATAAGCCGTGACGGGCAAACAGGTTCAGCATGTGATCCAGAAAAGGAACCGAGGTGCAGATTTTCGCACTTCCGGTCCCGTTAACCTCCAGCGACAGCTTGATCCTGGTTTCATTTGTAATTCTTTCAATGGTTGCATTGCGGTTCATTAGGTTCCCCCTGATTGTCCGATCTCTTTGATTGCTGCCAGTGTCTTCTGCATCTCTTGTTGTGTGCCGATGGAAATCCGCAGGCCGTGACGCAATATCGAGTCAGAAAAGTAACGTACTAGGATCTTGCGTTCAAACAGCCCTTCATAGACCCGCTTTCCATCCTTGTCCGTTGGCGAGGCAAAAACATAGTTGCCTTGCGAAGGGATGACGTTGTAACCCAGGTTACGCAATTCAGCCGAGAACCACTCACGGGTATCCCTGATCTTTTCGCAACATTCAGTTAAATAAGCCTGATCCTGAAGCGCGGCTACGCAGGCAGCCTGGGCCAGGCGGTCGAGGTTGTAGTGGTCACGAATCTTGTCCAGTGCAGCGATGACCTCGGGGCGGGCTATTGCCAGTCCCAGGCGCATTCCGGCCAAGGCATAACTTTTGGAAAGGGAGCGTGTAACGACGATGTTGTCGTACTTTTTTACCAGTTCCAGTGCCGTGCTCCCTGCAAAGTCGGCATAGGTCTCATCCAGAATCAGCATCCCGGAACAGCGCTGAGCCAGTTCTTCAATGTACTCTAGCGGAAATGCCGGGCCTAGCGGAGCATTGGGGGTGGTCAGAAAAAACAGCTTGCCTTCATAACGTTCTGGAAATTTCGAAATACGGAAATCATCCGTCAGTCCGAAGGTGCGGATCCGCGCCCCCTGAATCTCCGCCAAGGTTGCGTAGTAGGAATAGGAAGGATGGACGTAGCCGATTTCCTCACCTTCGGCGGCAAAGGCGCGGATCAGGTTGTTGAGCACCTCGTCCGAGCCATTGGCCATAATGATCCAGGATGGTTCAAATCCGTATAGTTTACCGGCAGTTTCACGCAAATGCTGGCTGGATGCGGATGGATAGGTGTGCAGGTTGGCACCATCAGCACCAAGTTCGGCCAGGATGGCTTCGACTACCTTTGGTGAAGGCGGATAAGAGTTTTCATTGGTGTTGAGCTTGATCCATGAAGCTATGTCAGGCGGCTGAAAACCAGGGACATATCCCTGCATGGCGGCAATATTTGGGCGAAGTAAGTTCATAGTCTCTGATCAATATCATGCTTGCCGGCTGCGTTCAAGTCAGAATCCAGCTTTTATTTTCAGATCAGGTGTTTCCCCGATTTACTTTAAAAAGAGGGGGCAACCGAAAAAAGTTGCCCCCTCTTTTTGTCAGGCACCGGAATCAATTTGTAAAGAGCAAAAAAATCCGGGCAAAACATTATTTGTGAATCTATATATTCATTCTTATTTTAGGCCCTGGGCTGAACGTTATTCTTTACCCAGTTGACAATATCTTCGGTTGAGGTTCCGGGGGTGAAAACTTCGCTGATGCCGGCTGCCTTGAGCGATGGGATGTCATCTTCGGGGATTACTCCGCCGCCGAAAACCTTGATGTCACAGGCGCCTTTTTCCTTGAAAAGCTGAGTCACTCTGGGGAGCAGGGTGTTGTGGGCACCGGACAGGATCGAGAGGCCGACACAGTCCACATCCTCCTGGATGGCTGCCGATACGATCTGCTCCGGGGTTTGGTGCAGTCCTGTGTAAATGACCTCGAAACCGGCATCGCGGAAGGCGCGGGCGATAATTTTGGCACCGCGGTCATGACCGTCCAGCCCCGGTTTTCCTACCAGTACACGTAAAGTTCTTTCAGACATTTCAATTCCTCCTTCTGTATTGTTAATATTCAAATCCGAAATAGTCCATTGCTGCTTGATTTAGAACTGTACTCACATTTCAATTCCGGTTCGGGCCGGGACTCCCGCTTTATAGTAATGCTTTACCTCACGCATTTCGGTCACCAGATCAGCCGCTTCAATAATCTTTTCGTGGACGTTGCGTCCGGTTAGGATCAATTCGACCTTCTCCGGTTTGAGCTTGATCAGCTCCAGTACCTGCTCCACGTCGATCAAACCGAATCCTACTGCACCGTTGATTTCATCGCAAATAAAAATGTCGTACCCGCCGGAAGTCAAAAGCTCTCTGGCCTGCAGAAGCGCTTCCTGTGCCAGTTGGCGGTCCTCAGTTATATCCTTTGTATTGACCCATCCCGGTCGGCCGGTCTGAATGATTGTAAATAGCGGTGCCAGTTTTTCGGCAATCAGGTGTTCTCCGTAGGGTCCACCACCTTTAATGAACTGGAAAACGCAGACCTTCATTCCGCGTCCCACAGCTCTTAGTGCAAGACCCAGCGAAGCGGTGGTTTTGCCTTTGCCGTTACCGGTGTAAACCTGGGTGCAGCCGCGTTCAAGTGCCATGTGATCCCCTTTGAAACAGATCTGGACAGGATTTAAGCGCCGAAACTATAGCAATTCAACTGTATACGGTCAAGGAAACCTTTAGTGGATTTTGATCTGCAGTAAAACTTTGCTGATTGACGGTTTGAGGCTATAATCCATATCTAATTATAATCTCAAAGCGGAGAAAGCCAAATGAACCTGCCATCAATCGTTCGCCGTAGTGCCAATGCTGTAAAGGCAGCTTCTGAACAAAACGCCGCCTGGCTCCAGGAACATATGAGCCCCTTCTTTTTTATGGCAATGGAAGACGAACAGGAAGCTTTGGCTGCTCTGGCCCGGGAGATGAGGCGGCTGCGGAACAACCGGCATCTGATCCTGAGCGACCAGGATAAGTTGCTGGTGATAGCATGCGAGAACCGACCCGGCTCGCTTTATCAAACGTTGCGGCGGATTGGAGATCGGGAGATTTCCTACGCGATGTTTTCTCATTCCGATGCAGACATGCCCGGCTCGGATCAAGAGCTGGAGGTACAGCGTTTCGAGTTCGACCGGCGCAAGAGCCATGAGATCGATCTGTCACTGGATGTGGAAATACCGCCGGCTTTGCTGCGTAAGGTGCGGGCCGAGTTACGCTGCACATTTCCTGATTTTGATCTGAAAAAACTTGACCGGTTACTGAAGATACTCTGGCTGAACAATGAGAATTACATTCGCATGTCTCCCGCCTCAAGAACAGCATATCTGGTCTGGCTGTTTGACAAGGGCAATGCTTCTGGCGGGCTGTTTCTGAATATTGCCCGAGTCGAGCGCGAAGGCAGCATTGAAACCAGAGTGCTGTTTGCAGTCGGTAATCCGCCTCAGGAGGGTTTTCTCCTGCAACTTCTTGAAGTGTTCAATCGCCTGGAAATAGGAATTCGCCGGGCCTATTGCCTGACCATCTCCAATGGGATTCATCCCTATTTTCTGGGAGCGTTTTATGTGATCAGCCGAATAGAGGAAGGGATCCATCCTGACAGTGATCTGGCTGCGCGCTTGAAAAGAGAACTCTGCACGACTCAGATTATTTCCACATTGTCACAGGTTTACCGGGACTACGTTGTGGAAGGTCTTATGACCGGTGAAGACGCCGCACTGGTAAATGCCTTTATCGCCTTCTGCCATACCAGTCTGGCCCATGCGCATCCCGAACGTTTCGGGCTGGATGATGTCCAGAGCGCCTTTTATGATCATCCTGAAATGGCACAGCTTCTGATCCGGCTGTTCCGGTTGCGTTTTGACCCCGATCTAGAAGAGCGGGATCTCCTATACGATCAGTCTTTATCAGAAACCCGGGAAGCAGTGAACGAATATAATACCGGTCATCGCTGGCTGGATGATATTCGCAGGTCTGTGTATCGCTGCTGCCTTTTATTTGTAACCCACACGCTCAAAACCAACTTTTTCGTGGTGGAGAAGCAGGCCCTGGCTTTCCGGCTGGATCCGGCCTATTTGCGCGAACTTGGTAAAGAATTTACTTCCGATATTCCCGAAACGCTGCCGTTCCGGATCACTTTTTTCTTCAGCCGCTTCGGTGCCGGCTACCATATCGGCTTTTCAGATATTGCCCGCGGCGGCTGGCGTACTGTTATTGCCCGAAGTGCTGACGACTACATCACTTCAGCCAATACAATCTTTCGTGAGGTATATGTTTTGGCCAATACCCAGCATTTGAAGAATAAGGATATCTACGAGGGTGGCTCCAAGATGGCCCTGGTACTGGATGTCTCCGATCTGGATCAGGCTGATAGCGAAGCGGAAAATTGTCGTCTGTACAAATTGCAGTACGGCATTGCCAACGCATTTCTGGATATATTCATCACTGAAAACGGGCAGGCCCGCAACCGGCGGGTGGTTGACTATTATGGCGACGACGAGCCGATCGAGATGGGACCGGACGAGAACATGCACGATGGCATGATTGAAGCGATTGCCGCCCTGTCAAAGAAGCGGGGCTATATTCTGGGTGTCGGCATTATGTCCAGCAAGCGTTTCGGCATCAATCACAAGGAGTATGGCGTTACGTCCACCGGGGTAGTCAGGTTTGCAGAAATAACGATGGCAGAAGCAGCCGGAATTGACATGCTTCGAGATTCCTTTTCATTAAAGATGACCGGCGGGCCGAATGGCGACGTGGCCGGCAACTCTTTGCGTATCATGTTGGAGCGCTGTCCAGCAATGCAGGTCCGGCTAATTCTGGACGGAACAGCTGCGGTGTATGACCCGAGCGGCATAAATCGTGACGAATTAAGTCGCATTGTACTGGCACACGATCTGGACGCCTTCAATCCGGAGGCTCTGGGAGAAGGCGGCTTCATGATTTATCGCAGCGGCCGTCGCCAGGACGGTCTCAAGGAATCGCATCGCAAAGTTAGCCGTTCCTTCGCTGGTTTTGTCGAGGAGTGGCTGGATATTGATGATTTTAACCGGCTGTACAGCAGCCTGATCTTTACCGTCAAGGCGGATCTTTTTATTCCGGCTGGAGGAAGACCGGAGACAATTGACGGCCAAAACTGGAGTTTGTTTCTGGATGATGCCGGTCAGCCTTCCTCAAAAGTTATCGTTGAGGGGGCCAACTCATTTATTACACCGGAAGCCAGGCTGCAGTTGCAGAATCTTGGTGTTGTGATTATGCGGGACGCTTCGGCCAATAAATGCGGCGTCATATCGTCGTCCTACGAAATTATCGCCAATCTGCTGCTGTCCGAGCGGGAATTTCTGGAGCAGAAGGAGAGTTATGTCGCCGATGTGCTGAATATCCTGAACAAACGGGCTGCCGACGAGGCCAGGCTGATTTTGAGCAGGCGCAAGGAGTCGGGTGATACGCTGCTCTGCAGTGAAATATCCGAAACTATCAGTCTGAATATAAACAGTCTCTATTCCCGCCTGTTTGAATTCTTTTCAACGCGTCCGGACCTCGCTCTGCAGCCGCCTTTTCGTCAAGCCCTGATCAGCCATCTGCCGCGCCTGCTGCAGGAAAACCCGGTTTACCGGCAAAGGGTGAAAAAGCTGCCACGCAAATTCCTGTGCGCAATCCTGGCCGCCGAAATTGCTTCGTCACTGGTTTACACCGGAAGCCGCGACACGGATTTTGAGGATATGGTACGGAGACATCTGGCGCGCGTGCTGTGAATTTTGTTTTGATTCCGCCGTTACCCTGTGCTAGAAATAGAGCCTGCTCACTATATATATGAACCCAAGATAAAAGGAGTCAGTCATGTCAAACAATAATGATAACGCTGCAGCAGCTGTAATAGCTTTTGTTTCAGGAGCCGTAATTGGTGCGGCCGCCGCTCTTCTTCTTGCTCCTGCGCCGGGCTGCGAAATTCGTGGAAAATTGTCCGATCTGGGTGAAACTGCCTCTGAGCGGATGAAGCGTCTTGCCCGCGAAGCCAAGTTCAAAGTGACTCCCAAGGCTAAAGGCGGCGACTATGAATATGATGGCGGGGATGCCTGGATCTGACCCCGTGGAACTGAAATACGGTTCAACATCATTTGTCCTTGATCTCCCGCCGGAACGTCTGGCGGGAGTCATCGTTCCATCATTGTCTCCACCCTCCCAATCCCCCGAAAGTATAATCAACAAGGCGCTTGACGCCTGTCAGTCGAAAATCTCCCTGTTTAAACCGGGAGAAAAGATCGTTGTCATTACCTCAGATATTACCCGCTATACCGGCAGTGAAATCTATCTCCCTTTGCTGGTGGATCGCCTGAACCGTCAGGGCATAGCTGATCAGGATATTGAGATTCTGATTGCACTAGGCATTCACCGCAAGCAGACCGATCATGAACATCAGAAAATTGTCGGCCCGCTTTACGGACGGATTGCCGTCACGGATCATGAGTGTGATGATTCAGCAAATCTGGCACTGCTCGGAACGACCTCAAACGGCATTCGGGTCAGCATCAACCGTAAAGCCGTCGAAGCCGATCACCTGATACTGACCGGTACAATCGGTTTTCATTATTTTGCCGGTTTCGGTGGGGGACGCAAAAGTGTCCTGCCCGGAATTGCCAGTCGCCATGCCTGCATGGCCAGCCACTTTGCCGTGTTGAATCCTGGCGCTGGAAGCGGCAAGAATCCGCTGGCGACCACTGGCAACCTGGATGGCAACCCGGTGCATCAGGCCATGCTTGAAGGCTGCGCCATGGCGGCTCCGGATTTTATCCTTAACACGGTGCTGACTCCTGAAAAGCAGATTATGGCTGCCTTTGCCGGTGACTGGCGCGAGGCACATGAAGCTGGCTGTCGTTTCTATTCTGAGCGTTTCGCGTTTCCATTGCGGGAAAAGGCTGATCTGGTGATCGCTTCCTGCGGCGGTTTCCCCAAGGACATCAATCTGATCCAGGCCCATAAGTCGATGGAGTACGCCTCCCAGGCCATAAAAGATCGCGGTGTAATGATTCTGCTGGCCGAGTGCCGGGATGGCTTCGGCAACAGCACTTTCTTTAACTGGTTCCGGCACAAACAGCTGGATAGCTTCGAGACGGCGCTGCGTGAGCATTACGAGATAAACGGCCAGACCGCCTACTCCGTCCTGCAGAAGGCCCAGCGTTTCCAGATCATTCTGGTTTCACAGTTTCCGGTGCAGCAGGTGCGGGAGATGGGGATGATTCCGGCGCAGACACTGGATGACGCTCTGGAACTGACGACAGGAATGCTGCCTCCCGATTGGCGGGCCTACCTGATGCCGGAAGCTGGCAGCGTGCTGCCGGTGGCTGCAAAATAACAACCCCGCCGTTGAACTAAACGAGACAACCATGAACTACATCGCCGACCTGCATATCCACTCCCCATATTCAAGGGCTACCAGCCCGCAAAGTACCCTGGCCGGTTTGGCTGGCTGGGCGCGGATCAAGGGAATCCAGGTGATCGGCACAGGCGACTTTACCCATCCCGGCTGGTTCCGTTGTCTGAATGAAGAGCTGGAACCGGCTGAACCCGGATTGTTTCGGCTGAAGAACGAGGCTGCCATTATCTCGCCACTGCCGGGAGTAGCGGCATCACCGTCTCTGGTGCGTTTCCTGCTCTCGGCGGAGATCAGCTGTATCTACAAACGCCACGGCGTGGTGCGCAAGGTCCACAATCTGCTCTATGTGCCGGATTTTGCCTCTGCCGAGCGGATTAACAACTCGCTGGCCGGCATCGGCAATATCCGCTCCGACGGTCGCCCGATCCTGGGGCTTGACAGCCGCGATCTGTTGGAGATCATGCTGGAACAGGCGCCCGATGGTTTTCTGGTCCCGGCCCATATCTGGACCCCGTGGTTCTCCCTGTTTGGCTCCAAGTCGGGCTTTGATCGTATAGAGGATTGTTTCGGCGACCTGACATCGCACATCTTTGCTCTGGAGACGGGGCTTTCCTCCGACCCGGACATGAACCGGCTCATATCTGGTCTGGACCGTTTCAGCCTGATATCAAATTCCGACTGCCATTCCCCTTCCAAACTGGGGCGCGAAGCTAATCTCTTCTCAACGGGGATGGATTATTTCTCACTGCGGGACGCCATCCGCGACAACCGGCGTGCTACCTTCCGGGGGACGGTGGAGTTCTTTCCAGAGGAGGGGAAATACCACGCCGACGGTCATCTGGCCTGCAAGGTCTGCCTGGATCCCCAGGAAACCCGCCGCTTGGGGTTGCGCTGTCCGGTGTGCGGCAAGGCGCTGACCGTGGGGGTCCTGCACCGGGTGATGGCGCTAGCTGACCGGGAGCAGCGGCTGTATCGGGACGATTCGCCACAGGTGTTCAGCTTGATCCCGTTGCCTGAACTGCTATCGGAAATCATCGGCGCCGGAGTTGCCACCAAGAAAGTCATGGCGCAGTACTGTCGCCTCATTGCCCGTTTCGGCTCGGAATTCAACCTGCTTTTGCATGTTCCCATTGGGGAAATCCGTTCCGAAGCACCACTTCTGGGGGAAGCGTTGGCGCGGATGCGCTCGGGAAAGGTAATCCGTGCCCCCGGCTTCGACGGACAGTACGGCGTTATTCGGGCTTTTGCGGAAGGTGAGCTGGAACGAATCCGGTGAATATTGCCATATCCCGGACTAGCTTAACTGCAGAAACAGATTGATTACACCGCGCTTCATTGATATATTATCCGCCTTTTAAAACGTATCAGGAAGTGAATCAATGGAATTGCACGATCAATTGAAATCCCTCGGCTCTGGCGCTACTACCTATAACTATGACAAGCCGGACGCCGGTCTGCTGGAAGCGTTTCCGAACCCTTTTGCCAAGCCGGAGCTGAACCCGGCCGGCGCTGTCGGAACCATTCACATCGAATGCCCTGAATTCACCAGCCTCTGCCCCATTACCGGCCAGCCGGACTTCGCCAAAATCATCATCGATTACCAGCCGGGCGGCCTCTGCGTCGAAAGCAAGAGCCTCAAGCTCTATCTGGGTTCGTTCCGGATGCATGGTGAATTTCACGAGTCCTGCGTCAACCGCATTTGCAACGACCTGGTCAAGTTGCTTAGTCCTGTTTCGCTGACGGTGCGGGGCGAGTTCACACCGCGCGGCGGGATACCGTTTTGGCCGACAGCGGAATATCGAAAGAAATAGCCTCGGCTGTTTTCATATAATATCAAGGAGAATTAGCTAAAATGTTTACCACTTCTGATTTCAAAAAAGGACTCGTCATTCAGTTGGACGGAGCTCCCTGCCTGATCGTTGATATCAACATCAGTTCGCCCACCGCCCGAGGTGCCAACACCATGGTAAAGACCAAGTATCGCAACCTGATCAACGGACAGGTGCTGGAGAAAACTTTCCGTTCTGGAGACAAGGTGGAGGAGGCCGATTTCGAGCGACACAAAGGCCAGTTCCTGTATGCTGATAGCGGCAACGGGGTTTTTATGGACCTGGAAAACTACGAACAGTTCGAAATGCCGCCTGAAGAGTTCGAGCCGCTGTCACTGTATCTGCTTGACGGCGCAGAGGTCGTGCTGGGTCTGTTTGAAGGGCGCCTGATTACGGTTGATCTGCCCACGACGGTCGAATTGACGGTGACTGAAACGCCGCCGGTTATGAAAAATGCCACCGCGACCGCTGAAACAAAGGAAGCAATTCTCGAAACCGGGCTGAAAATACGGGTTCCTCCGTATCTTGAAGCGGGTGAGAAAGTGAAGGTCGATACCCGGGACGGCCGCTTTCTGTCGAGAGCATAACTGCCAAAACTGTTTTAATAACACTTGACAGTGGCGGCGGGGTGCTCTAGTATAGCTCCTCCCTGTAAGGGCCTATAGCTCAGTTGGCTAGAGCCACCGGCTCATAACCGGTTGGTCCCAGGTTCGAGTCCTGGTGGGCCCACCATTTCAAAGCGCGAGGGATATAAGCCGGATG
>JBBQCH010000029.1:0-24957 GCA_038318485.1 Geobacterales bacterium | reverse complement strand
GGACATGGGAGCCTATGACGAATATCTTTCCGGCAACCTGGAAGATTACGAATATCCGGATGAGATGGTTAGGCAGGCGCTGGAACGGTTGCCGAAGATCAGTATATAACTTCAATTTGCCACAGAGAACACAGCGTTCACCGAGTAAAACGGGAAATAGAAAATGGTGAACTAACAAAATGAAATCAGGCGTATTTCTCTGTGCGCTCTGTGTCCTCTGTGGCTAGAAAGCATTTATGGTCCGAGTCAAAATCTGTGGCATAACCAGCATCGAAGACGCCCTCGCGGCGGTGGAAGCCGGGGCTGACGCTCTCGGCTTCGTTTTTTTTGAACGCTCCCCTCGCAATATCACTCCCGAACAGGCCGCTGCAATCATCCGCCGTTTGCCCCCTTTTGTGCAGACTGTCGGCCTGTTCGTTAACGAGGAGCTGGCGACAATCAACAGCATTGCCGCCCGGTGCGGCCTGGATGTTGTGCAGCTGCATGGAGAGGAATCTCCGCAGTTCTGCGCCGGTGTCAGGCGCCGGGTCATCAAGGCTTTCCGGGTTAAAAATGCCGCCAGTCTGGACCAAATAAGGGATTACGATGTTGCTGCCTGTCTGCTGGACTCCTGGTGCCCTTCTGCTCAGGGCGGTACCGGAAAAACCTTCAACTGGGAGATTGCCGCTGTTGCAGCAGCTTCAAGCCGCATAATTCTGGCTGGAGGTCTGACGCCCGACAATGTTGGCGATGCGGTTAAAGCGGTCCGCCCCTATGCGGTTGATGTTTCCAGCGGTGTCGAATCTTCGCCCGGAATTAAAGACCCAGTGAAAATACGCAATTTCGTCCGCCACGCCCGCACTGCTGCCGAAACGGCTGAAGTTCGAACCGGCAGATGACCCCTCAGCAGCTCTCCCAACGATACGGACGTTTTGCCTTTCTGATTCCTTTTGCGATTGCCGTTGCGATCAGGGCCTACCTGTATCATGTTCCCGGAATTACCGCCGATGGACACATCTTTCTGCAGATTGCCCGCAACATCCGTTATGGCATCGGTTTGGGATGGCAGGGCGGCTGGGTGCCGCCTTTTCATTCGATACTGATCGCCCTGACAAGCCGGATGCCTGGTGTAGCCGATATCCAGTCTGCTTCCGGAATTGTTGCTGCAGCGATGGGTGTTCTTGTGACGCTGGCTGTTTATGCGCTGGCAGCCGGCATCTTCAATAGCACAATCGCTGTAGCGGCCGCCACTTTGGTGGCAGTTTTCCCACACTTTGTCTTCATGAGCTTCAGCCCTGAATCCGAGATTACCTACACTGCCTTGCAGATGACTTCTCTGGTGCTGATGCTGATGGCGCTCAAACGCAATTCAATTCCGCTGGCTGCTTTGGCGGGAGCTTTCTTTTCGATGGCCTACATGGCCCGGTCGGAGGGGTTTCTGGTGATGGTCATGCTGCTGACGCTGCTGTGCGCGACGGAGGGAATCCGCTTCTATCGCTCGTCACTGTTCAGATTGAGCGCTGTTGTGCTGGTTACGTTTATGATCGTATCTTCGCCTTATCTGCTCTTCCTGAAAAAAGAGTACGGTGCCTTCGTGATCAGCCCCAAGTCAACCTATGTGCTGATCTGGATGCAGTCGCGCATCTATCATGACAACGATAAGGGTGAAACCGGTAATGATGCTCTCTGGGGACTTACCGCAGACGGCAAGTTGAAGTGGCAGAAGCCGAGCGGCCTGCGGGATGTTGCAGCTTTTCTGATGTCGCACCCCACCAAGAGCCTTCAGGTATATCTGCACAATCTGTCAACGGAAATTCCTGGCCGGATTCCCAACAACAGCGGCTGCCAGCACTATCCACAGGTATACCCGATCTATCTCGTGGTTCCCTGCCTGTTTATAGCGTTCCGCAGATGGGGCGAACGCTCGGCCCAGAAAAAGATCATCATGTTTTCCCCGTTGCTGTTGCTGCTGATCCTGCCGGTCTTTACCGATGGCTGGTGGCGCTATCTGGCTCCCTACACGCCGTTGGTCGTGACAGGCGGTTGTGCCGGCATATACGAGGCCGCTCGAATATTTGCAGACCGTTTTTCGAAATCAGGAGGACGTGCCGCCGGGACCTTTTGCCTGGTTATTACCGCCGCTCTGGCTCTGCATTATACCGGTCTGACAACCATCGCGCCAACGGCAGCTGTTTCCGACACTGTTTCGGACAGGCTGCTGTATGCGGAGGAAACCCGGAAAGCCGCCGAAATGGGCCGTCAAAATTTCGGGGCGGGGCGCAACTACATGGTGCCCTGGAACAAGATGATTTATTACCTGGACGGTATCTGGACGGCAGAACCGGTAGCCGATTATTTCAGCCAGCTGCAGTATGCCCGCGATAACGGTGTGGAGTATATCGTCAGGGAGATCTTTGATGACTTATCGGACCGCGATTTGCTGGCAGCCCCCCCCGGCATCAAACTGGCCGGAATTTATCGTTCAGAGCGGATCAACTACGCTGTTGCATATTACCGCGTTCTCTATTGATTCAGATTAAGAATTCAGAAAATGAACAACCCTGCTGCAGCTTTTGCGAATCCAGTGCTTTGGAATTAATACTCGGACCGGTTACGTGTTGCGGAGAAATGTACAGTATCTATTTCTGTCCGAACTTCGGCTCAATAAAGGCCGCGGTTGCAGGGGAGAGCTGGTTTCACCTGGGTCTGCCGATTCACCTGTACCATTTCAGCGAGCAGGGGCTGGTTGATCTTCTGGAAAAAGCTGGCTTTGTAGTGGTTGAACGATCGCATGCCGATTGGATTCAGAATATTTACGGCTGGCTGCAGTCATTATTGAATCGTGCTGGCATTTCCCATAATTCATTGTATGATCTGCTGCGGATGAAGAACAGCACATCTCTTTTGAAAATACATCTTCCGGCCTGGATTTCTCTGCTGTCTTGTATCTGGGCGGTGCCGTTGGCGCTCGGCGGGATCTGTGTTGAGCGACTTTGCCGCACCGGCGGAGTCATTCACTGCACCGCGGTTGTTACCGGCTTCAAAAATCGGAAATAATGAGTTGATTAAAAATACATTGGAAAAGTTGGAGCTACTATGAAATATCCTGATAAAAACGGACACTTTGGCCAATACGGTGGACGCTATGTTCCCGAAACCCTGATGCCGGCACTGCTGGAACTGGAACAGGCCTATGAGCATTACCGGCATGACAAGGAATTCAAACAGGAATTCGACTTTTATCTGCGTCAGTATGTTGGACGTCCCAATCCGCTCTACTATGCGGAAAAACTGACCAAAAAGCTGGGCGGAGCAAAGATCTACCTAAAACGGGAAGACCTTAATCATACCGGCGCTCACAAGGTCAACAACACGATCGGTCAGGGTCTGCTGGCCAAGCGGATGGGCAAGAAACGTGTCATTGCCGAAACCGGCGCCGGCCAGCACGGTGTTGCAACCGCCACCATCGCGGCACTGTTCGGCATGAGCTGCGAAGTGTTCATGGGCGAGGAGGATACCCGCCGCCAGGCTCTGAATGTATTCCGCATGAAGCTGCTGGGGGCCACGGTTACGCCGGTTACATCCGGCACAGCCACCCTCAAGGACGCCATGAACGAGGCCATGCGCAACTGGGTCACCACCATCCACGAAACCTTCTACGTGATCGGTACCGTGGCCGGTCCCCACCCTTATCCGATGATGGTGCGTGATTTTCAGTCGATCATCGGTCGCGAAGCCAAGTGCCAGCATCGCAAGATGGAAGGGCGTCTGCCCGACTATCTGGTGGCCTGCGTCGGCGGGGGGAGTAACGCGCTGGGGCTGTTCTACCCTTTCCTGAAAGACAAAACAGTCCGAATGATCGGAGTAGAGGCTTCCGGCTACGGCATTGAGACCGGAAAACATGCCGCTCCGCTCTGCGCCGGTTCTCCCGGCATACTGCATGGCAACAAAACCTATCTGCTGCAGGACGAACATGGCCAGATCTCTCACGCCCATTCCATCTCGGCCGGTCTGGATTACCCCGGCGTCGGGCCGGAACATTCCTGGCTGAAGGACAGTGGTCGGGCTGAATATGTTTCGATCACCGACGACGAAGCACTGGACGGATTCAGCACACTGACCCGCGAAGAAGGGATCATGCCGGCCCTGGAATCATCCCACGCCATCGCCTATACCATGAAACTGGCTCCAACCCTGCCCAGGGATAAAACTATTGTGGTCTGCCTGTCCGGGCGTGGCGACAAGGATATCCACACCGTGGCCGATGCGATGGGGGTGAAGTTTTAGGTCAGAGCACTTCCGAATATTTAGTACGAAGATCCGGAGAAAAGATGAAAACAGTTTACAGCGCCTCAAACATCTCACTTGTAAGCATATTTCAGAACATACTGAGCGGATTCGGTATCAATTGCTGGATTAAAAACGAATTTCTCCAGACTGGAATCGGAGAGATCCCGCCGATAGAATGCTGGCCGCAGTTGTGCGTTGAAGATGATGATTACGCAGAGGCGAAACGGATTGTAGATGACGCTCTCACTGTAAAAGATACAGCCGTCTGGAATTGTGAATCATGTGGAGAAGAGCTTGAAGGACAGTTTACCGCTTGCTGGAAATGCGGCAATAACCGCTCTTGTTAGAAAGTCAATAACTGTCACAGTACGGTTTTTCAGCCGGAGTTGATATATTTTAGTCTTGTTAAAGCTTGTAATTACCGGCTTTTTTGTTTGACCCTTACCTTTCATTCGATTATATATACTCCTGTTTTATTATTTAAAATAAAAGGGTTCTAATTATAACAAAGGAGAATTGCAATGCATCTTGTTGACCAGATCAAGGAGAAGGCTCGGAAAAATCTTCAGACGGTAGTTCTGCCGGAGAGCTACGATGAACGTATGCTGTTTGCTGCGGAAAAGATCGTCAAGGAAGGGTTGGCCAAGATCGTTATTCTTGGTGATCCTGCCAAAATGCAGGCCGAAGCGGCCGCCAAAGGTGTCAACCTGAACGGAGTGGAGCTGCTCAATCCTGTAACTTCATCCAAACTGGATCAGTATGTGGCCGATCTGGTCGAGCTGCGCAAGAGCAAGGGTCTGACCGCTGATGAAGCCCGCAAGCTGCTGACCGCCGATGACAACCTGTACTACGCCGGCATGATGGTTCGAAACGGCGACGCCGGCGGTGAAGTGGCAGGAGCTACCGGCACGACCGGCAATGTGCTGAAAGCGGCCTTCCAGACAGTCGGACCGGCCAAGGGGATCAAGACCGTTTCATCCTTCTTCCTGATGGTCACGAAGAACCCTGATTTCGGTGAAAAAGGCATCGTGTTGTTCGCCGATTGCGCCGTCAACCCCAATCCGGATGCACAGGCTCTGGCCGAGATCGCCGTGGCAACTGCCGGCAACTGCAAAGCCTTTCTGGACGTGGAAGCTCGGGTAGGCATGCTCTCTTTCTCCACCAAGGGCAGCGCCAGCCACCCGGATTGCGACAAAGTGCTGCAGGCACTGGAGATTGCCAAGCAGATCAAGCCTGACCTGCTGATCGACGGCGAACTTCAGGCCGATGCCGCCCTGCTTCCAAAAGTCGGCGAGAAAAAGGCTCCCGGCAGTCCTGTGGCCGGCAAGGCCAACGTCCTGATCTTCCCTGACCTGGATGCCGGCAACATCGGATACAAGCTGGTTGAACGAGTGGCTGGAGCCGAAGCGGTTGGACCAATCATCCAGGGCCTGGCCAAACCGGTCAACGACCTTTCCCGCGGTTGTTCTGTCGATGATATCGTCAACGTAACCGCAATCACGGCGGTGCAGGCGGCCCAAGGCTAAACGTTCCTCCTGAAACTAAAGAAGGCGCCTTCGATCTGAATGCGCCTTCTTTAGCAAAAGACCAAACGGGCTACAAATCCCCGGTCATTTCCTGCAGCAGGTAGATTTTTGGATTTACCTGCCGAACACAATCCACCAACTCCCGCAGTTGATCTTCTTCCAATCCGCATTCTTCCTCGATTCCCTGGAAATAAGGGTACCCCTTGGGGAGCGGCGTCAGCGCGCCATCCCTGGTCAACATGGCATCCACCAGGTCGTTGACGCGTCCTTTGGCTTCCCATGGGTCACGGTAGTTGAACTGGCGGGCGACCACATGCAGGCCGAGGCCGTTTGAAAAGATCGCCTTCACTTCGAATGAAAATTCGCGCGGGGCGCTGTAACTGTCGCTTCGACCGGAACGCACCATTACTTCAGCGCCGGCCTTCCTGAGTATTTCTGCCACCGATTCGGCGATCATTGCCTTGCAGGTTTCCAATTCAGACCTCCATTCTCAATTCTATTCCCCAAGGCGCCGGTTTCTCTCCGTCGGCTGTCAGTGCCCACAGAGTCGGGAATTCCATCCGGTCTGGAACTGGACCGATTCCATCGGTAAGATAAATCACCGCCGCCGGCAGGGGCTGCATACCCTTGGCATATTCGAAGAGCGGACGCAGGTCGGTGAAACCGCCTCCCTCGTAGCATTGAACCGTGCCGGGTGATCCTTTGAATGTCTCGATCCGCTGGATTTGGCTGTTGGCGTACAACACAGTGATCCTGGCATCCCGGCTGCCTGCGATCTGCACCAGTTCATGGGCAAAGGCCTCGCGCTGCTCGACAACATTGGTGGAGTCGCTGACGTCAATTCCGATCAGCAGATTCAGGCGGCGGCGTTTGCGAACTCCGGGGGTGTTGTGACTGAAACGGCGGTGCTCGCGCATCCAGGAGCTTCTTTTGCCGGTACGTCCGGCGGTGGCGACAAATTGCCTTAGAATCTGGCGCCATGGGATTGGTGAAGGCTTAAGCAGCGAATCAACCACTTCACGGAGTTCGGCCGGTGTTTCGCCGTCGTTGCCCCGCAGGCTGTCGCGAGTGATGGCTCGTACGGTTTCTTCTGCCAGTCGGAACGAACTGCTGTCGGCTTCGCTCCAGATCTTATGGTCGTCCAGGGTCGTGCCGATTGCTCCGTTTCCGCTGCCTGAAGCTCCTCTTTGATCCTGCTCCGCTTCTCCATAACCGCTTCCATCCAGGTTGCCGGTATCAAAAGGTGGCGCCAGGCGGGAATAGTATTCCTCGGCTGCCAGACCGTCCTCCTCGCCGTAATCAGCCGGCATCAGCGAGTCGTCCGGCAGATTGTCGATGGATGGGTTGATGGCCAGGTCGCAGGCAATATCCCAGTCGTGCAGGTTGCGATCCTTGCGGCGCAGCATATGCAGGTGTAGCAGATGTTTGACCAGATGTTCCAGGAGTGCCCGCTGGTGCTGCGTAGCCAGCAGTCCGAAACGCTGGCCGTCAACCACAAGAGTCGGGATACCGCCGCGAATCGTTATGCCGGCCGCTTTTTCAACCAGCGCACGTTCTTCACGACGCAGGTTGAGTAAAAAGTGCCCGTAAAAGGGCCGCTCGCGCAATAAACGTACTACGGCATTTTCAAGTAAGCCGGAAGTCATCGGGGATTAGTGCAGGTCCTTGGTAATGGTCTGGATGGCGTCGAAAATGACGGAATCATATTTGTCCTGGGCAATCGCCAGGGCTGCTTCCGGGATTTTGAGCAGAGATTTAACGAAGCTGAAGCGCAGATCCCGCGGCAGTACGGAGATGTAAGACACCAGGTTGGCTTCCTGCTCCGGTTCCATTGTCGGTGAGGCCTGCAGTGTAGCAGTCAGGTCATTGACGGTGGCGGCCTGGATGTCGTCCCGCTGGCCGGCTGCATGTTCGGCGACTTGAGGCCAGTTGTTCAGCACTTCGGCGGCGCTCAGTGGCCGCCCTTTATGGTCGGACAGCCAGCGCATGAACATGATAGCGGCTTCCTGGCCGACTATCCCAGCATAAACCTCCATTTCAAGTTCGGCGGGAAAGCGGCAGTTTTTCCGGAGAATGCTGACCATCTCCCAGCCCCGTTCGGTCGGCTCGACCTGCAGGTCCATCGCTGCTCCCTGGCGGGCCAGCATACCCGAGTTCCCGGCCAGAAACTGACGGACATCGCCGGACAGCTCCCGCTGGGCGGCATAGCGGGCCCAGCAATGGTAATCGGTTTCGACGAACAGCATCACCAGTCGATCTATCAGGGCGCGGTCCAGGGTGGCCACCTGGTAGGTGCCGTCTGGCGGATTGATGCTTACGACAACTTTGTGGCGTTTTGACAGATGGTGGGTGTGCAGCGAGCGCAGCATCCCCTCTGCCGGCGGCTCGACGAACTGGAAGATGGCCTGCAGGGTGTCCTCCTGCTGGGCCCGGTTCAGTTCGTCGCAATGGATAACGGTCGGAGGTGCATCGTCCCCGGGCCACCAGGATGGTCGCGACCAGTGCATGACTCCTGCATCCCGAAAGGGGATACCGACCAGATCACCGACCTCCATCTGTCCCAGTCGCAATGGCACATACTTGCGATCGATATCCCGGCAAGCCTGAATGATACCGGCGCTCTTGCCGACGCCGCGGTGCCCGACCACGCAGGGAGTCAGATCGGTCCTGGCAATGATCTCCTTTATGACAATCTTCATCTGTTCTACGTTCACGGCAACCCCTGAGTCAGCAATATTCCAGAGGATCGGTCAATCCCGCTTCGGCAAAGCCCTTCAGACGCAGACGGCATGAATCGCAATGCCCGCAGGAAAGCCCCTCCGGGGTCGGGTCGTAACAGGAATGGGTCAGTCCGTAATCCACCCCCAGGGAAATCCCGGTCTTGATTATCTCGGCTTTGGTCATACTGATCAGCGGGGTATGGATGCGGAACTTCAAGATCCCTTCGACGCCGGCCCTGGTGGCCAGGTTTGCCATCTTTTCATATGCTGCAATATACTCTGGGCGACAATCCGGGTAGCCGGAGTAATCCAGCGCGTTGACTCCGATATAGATGTCTGAGGCGCCCAGTACTTCGGCCCAACCCAGTGCAAATGAGAGGAAGATCGTATTGCGGGCCGGAACGTAAGTGACCGGAATGTCGTTTCCAACGCCCTGTTTTGGGACCGCGATATCCGAAGTCAGGGCGCTGCCCCCCATCAGGCGCAGATCGAAATCGACCACCAGATGTTCCGCCGCTCCCAGGCGTACGGCGTTGGCTTTGGCCACTTCCAGTTCATGAATATGGCGCTGGCCGTAGGAAAAACTGATCGCGTATGGGATGAAGTTTTCTGCTATGGCCATAGCCATGCAGGTACTGGAATCAAGGCCGCTGCTGTAGAGAACTACCGCTTTTTGTTGCATAACCAGTCGTCTCCCGTGTTTTGGTAAGTTAAAAATCGTCTTCTGCGTTTTTGTTGGAGGAAAGAATTTAGTTAACGCACTTATACTGTTTGACAGGGTTAAGTAAATATATGGATTGCAATTTTAGTCGTATTGAGTACAATAAGTCCACATTTTATACATCATTAAGGAGAATTATAATGAAGCGTGTTATTGCTGTGGTTTCGGCATTTGTTCTGTTGGCCCTGATTACGGTTTCCGCCCAGGCTCAAGACAAGGGCGACCAGATTTTTGCTCATAAGTGCGCCATGTGCCATATGGTCAACGGCAAAGGTGGCAAGGTTGGTCCGGAACTGAGCAAGGTTTCCGCAAAGCTGAAAGAACAGGCGCTCAAGGCAAAGCTGGAAGATCCCAAGAAGTCGAATCCTAAAAGCATGATGCCGGCTTTCAAAACTCTTCCCAAAGCCGACATGGATGCGCTGCTGGGATACCTGAAAACTCTTAAGTAGGAAAACCAACCCAATCAAAAGGCCTGCCGGACGGCAGGCCTTTTTTCATTTGAGGCTCTATGCGACTGAAAGATGAGCAGATTCGACGGCTGGCTGAAAAAGTTTATAGTGATCTGTCTGCGGAAGGTCTGATCACCCTCCGCGGTGAGCATAAAACAGTGGTAGAGGGGATCACTCGCGTCATTTTGCAGAACTTTGCCGAAGAGCATAAACTGGAGCATGATGCCGAGCGATTGCTGGATGAAACCATCTCGACGCTGGGGCGTGGCGCTGCCGATATTGACCGACGCCGGATGCTGAAGATGATCAAGGATAAACTGGCCAAGGAACGCAAAATAGTCCTGTGAGGTGTTGATAATGACGTTATCGGAAGACCGTATTTCAACCATTGCCCATCAGATCATCAAGGACCTCTGGCGAAATGACCTGGCCGATCTGACTGATGATAGCCGAGCTCTGGGCCGGGTCAAACAATCACTGGAGGCGTTCTTTGGCTCCGTGGATGAAATAGAAGATGCGGTGCGTGCAAAATTGCGCAACAAGGCCCCCGGCAGTCGTGACTACGAAACCCTATATCAAAAATTCTACCACGACGAGATGGTACGGAGAAAGTTGTGAGATTTAGAGTGTGGTCCCACTGATTGTTGTGGCGCTGCTGCTGGCGGGTTGCGCTGCCTCGCATGGCTAAAAAACTGGCGGACGCTATTATCAAAAAACTGACCCCTTAGTAAATTGACAGCTATTTTCTGCATTTTATCGGCAGAAATGTAACATGTATTTTAAGCCAAATATCTCCTGGCCATGGGCTATCAGCTCAGGGCCTTTTTCACGAAAGGCAATCCGCATGTTGTATCGTTTCAGACCAATCCCTTTTTTACTGGCCGGCATATCTTTTTTATCTTTAACCATACTTTCATCAGATGCCGATGACCTGTTGTCAAAAGCCGCCGGGCAGTTGCGCAGCAAAGAGTATGACGCCGCATATACACTGACTGACAAATTAGCCGAGTCTCCCCAGCGTTCTTTCCTGAGGGGAGTGGCTGCCCTGCGTTCCGGTAAGCCGGAAGCTGCGATTCTGCCGTTGTCTGAATCTGAACAGAAATTACCGCTGCTGGCGGATTATGCTGCCTTGTACCAGGCCGAAGCGCTGATGCAAATCAAAAAATACCCGGAAGCAGCCGCAAAGGCGGTTTCGATTGCCAAGTTGTATCCCTCTTCGCTACTGTTGCGCCGCTCAGCAAAGCTTTACGCAGATGCCCTGCTGGAAAGTGGCGATTATGCCGGTGCGCTTAAAGTATTTCAGTCTTTTGTCGAAAAATATGCAACCGGGGCCGATGCGGTCGATGCGGTTTATCAGACCGCCCGATGCCGGGAAGAGCTTGGTAATGCCGACGGAGCAGTGCAGAGTTACCGGAATCTGTGGATCAATAATCCGGTGACTTCCCAAGCCCGGAAGTCCCTGGAAAGAATCAATGCACTGGAAAATCAGGGGCTCAAGGTTGCTCCCTACACGGTCGAGGAGATTCTCAAGCGGGCTTCCTATCTTTACTCCAGCAAAGAGTTTACGGCAGCGATCAAAACCCTGGAGTTGATCCCGCTCAAGGAGCAGACTCCGGCAGTGCTAGGTCGCATTGATCTGCGGAACGGTATGGCCAGTTATAAACTGCGACAGTATAAGCAGGCCGAAAAAATGCTGAGTCGTGCAGCATCATATCCTCAGAACAGTGTCAACTCAGAGGCGCGTTTTTGGTTGGCCAAGACTTTGGAACGCCAGGGCCTTAACGGAGCTGCCCTGGCACTTTACAGCCAACTGTCGTCAGAAGGGATTAAACAGGAGTTTGCAGACGATGCCCTGATGGAAGCTGCCGGATTGAGACGCAATCTGGGACAGTACACTGAAGCTGCCAAGCTGTTTGGACAGGCAGCCAAACTTTATCCGGCTTCAAAAATCTATTCCAGATCGATGTGGGAAGCCGGTTGGTGCAACTATCTGGCCGGGGATTATTCCGGGTCTATTGAATATTTTAAAGGGCTTTTAAAAGATGGAGACCAGCGGGAAAAGGTGCTGTACTGGTTGGGGCGCTCTCTGGAAAACTCTGGAAATGCTGAGGTTGCCGAATCCTGGTATCGCATGCTGATGGATGAATATCCGGACGGCTTTTATGCCTCCTGGCGTCGTGAACAGAAAGGGATCAAGGATACTCGCGTGGCAGTTGGCGGCTGTAACGCGTTGGCCGAATTGCCTCCACTGTCCGGCTTCGAAAAGCCGCGTTTGCTGGCATCACTGGGGATGTTGGAAGAAGCTCGCAACGAGATTGCAGTCGCTCGCAAAAAGATAGGTAGGAAGGGCCTTTTCCCGGGACTTTTGAGAGTCTATTTGGAGATGGCTGATTACAGTTCCGCCATCTCTCTTTACATGCAGAACCGCCCGGTAGTCTGGGAAAAGGGGACACTGCCGCTCTGGATGGCTGGATATCCTTTGGCCTATGCGGATCTGGTCCGTAAAAATGCAGGCGAGAATGGTCTCTCGGAGGCGCTGGTGTATGCTCTGATCCGTTCCGAGAGTGGCTTCAGTCCGGCAGTCAAGTCGTATGCCGGGGCTGTCGGGCTGATGCAGATGATGCCAGCCACGGCCAGGCAGACGGCGCGTGAGAAGGGGACTTTCGATCCGCAGCGTCTTACCTCGCCGGAATACAATATCAAATTGGGTACAAAACACTTGCGTGGTCTTATGAAGGAATATGACGACGATCTGATTTATGCGGCGGCGGCTTACAATGCCGGAGGCGCGGCCCTGGGGCGCTGGAGGAAAAATATGAAAGGGCTGAAGAAGGATGAATTTATTGAAAGTATCCCCTATCAGGAAACCCGCAATTACGTTAAAAAAGTCTACACATCGGCCGCGATCTACAGACAGCTGTACGGATTGAAGTAGTGTGGCTCAAACAACGGGCGCATGCAATGCGCCCTGCCGGTTCATGTTACATGTACACCACGGTGACCCTTTCAAGGTAGTCTGCCAGGCGCTGTGCCACTGACCGGATCGTCTTCCGGTCAGCCTTTAGCGATGCGTTTTCCATAATCTCGCCCAGTTCCGAAATCTGGTCAAATCCGTAACTGCCGCCGGCGCCTTTCATGCGATGTCCAAGGATGCGGATCTCTTCAAATTCATTCCTGGTCAGAAGTTGCTGAATCAACTCGCAGTCGTTCTTTCTGTTGTCGAGGAACTCCGGTACGATCGGCTCTAAGATGCTATCAACCTCCACCTTTATTATGTCAGAGCATTCACTGTTATTCATATGATATTCCCCGGATATGATTTGAAAGACAATCCATCAGTGCTTTCTTCTTGAATGGTTTTGCAATATGGTCGTCACAGCCCGCCTCCATGCAGGTGCAGATGTCTGCCTCGTAGGCATGGGCTGTCAGGGCAACGATGGTTGTTTTTTTGCGGTTGGTCTGCTTTTCAAGTCTGCGGATCATCCTCGTGGCGGTATATCCGTCCATGACCGGCATCTGGATATCCATCAGGATCAGATCATAGTTGTTTCTTTCAAAGAGATTCAGAGCCTCTTTGCCATTTACGGCTTCATCCAGATTAATCGGCAGTTTGAGAAATAATAACCTCAACAGCTCCCTGTTTTCAAGAGCGTCATCCACCAGAAGGATTCGTTTTGTTTCTACCGCCTGAACTAATTGATCCTGTGGATCGCTATTGGCAGATGCGGTGGCCAGCTGTTTCAAACGGTCTTGATCGTCCGTATCGTGCCTTGTGAAGACAATTGTAAAGCTGAAACAGCTGCCTACACCGGGCAGGCTTTCCACCTGGATGGTTCCACCCATCGCTTCAACCAGTTTGCGGCTGATTGCCAGACCAAGGCCGCTTCCGCCATAGCGGCGCGTAATGGAAGCATCTGCCTGGGCAAAACTCTCAAAAATAAGGTCCAGTTTGAGCGGATCGATGCCGATGCCGGTGTCCCTGACCATGAAAGTCACCGGTGTTGATTCGCCCTGTTCGGCTGAACTCGTAACAGATACCGAAACGGTTCCGCCTGAATCCGTAAATTTGATGGCGTTGGTCAGGAGGTTAACCAAAATCTGCTGCAGTCGCATTTGATCGCCAATCAGGAAGTGCGGCATCTCGGGAGCTGTTTTCAAAGAAAGCAGAATATTTTTCCGTTCCGCATCCCGCCCCAGCATCAGGATGACCCTCTCCAGAGTGTACGGCAGGTTGAACGGGCGCTTAGTTATTTCAAACTGGCCGGATTCGATGCGTGACAGGTCAATCAGGTCGTTAATTAATATCAGCAGGCTGTCTCCGGCCTGGCGGATCATGCTCAGGCAGCGTTGCTGGTCGGATGTAAGTGTAGCGCTGTCGAGATAATCAGCTCCGCCGATGATGGAGTTGAGCGGAGTACGCATTTCATGGCTCATGTTTGCCAGAAACTCTGATTTAGCGCGGTTGGCTGATTCGGCAGCATCACGCGCTGCCCGCAACTCCTCGGTCTTCTTCTGGCGCTCGGCCACTTCGGCCCGTAATCCCTCGTTTCCTATGGCCAATTCCGCTGTCCGTGATGCAACGATCTCTTCCAGGTTGCGGTTGATCTCCTCCATTTCAGCCTGTTTCTGCCGCAGTTCATCCTGTACTTTTTTGAGATTTTTTATGTTCTGGGCGGCACAGATTACCGCTTGCGGCCTGCCTGACTCATCTTTCATAACCGCCATCGAAAAAAGTATCGGCATGATTTTGCCGTCCGAAGTGCGGCAGGAACATTCTATTCCGTGTACCGGGTCGCCTTTCAGGGCATTGTTGAAGGCGTAATACATGAATAACGGAGCCCCTTCTTCGTTGAAATCCTCCACCCTGCGGCCTATGACCTCGCTCGGTTGATAGCCGAACAGTTCGGAATAAGCACGATTGACACTCTGTATGCTTCCATCCGGCGAGATGACAATCAGTATGTCGTTCATGTTGTCAATCAGCTTTTCCATGTATTCGCGAGACACGGTTGTACTGCGGAGCTTTTCGGTCATGTCGTTGAATGCTGCTGCCAGTTGCCCGATCTCGTCCTGCGCGGTGATCTCGATCGGTTCATCAAGTTCACCGGCACTGAAACGCTTCACCCCCATGGTCAGCAATGCTATTGGATGTGTAATTGCTGCGGCGAAAGTTACAGCAGCGCCGATGCCAACTGCCAGTATGAAAAGTACAAACGGAAACATTCTCATCAAAACGCCATGTACGTTTTTCTGGATAACCGCTTCATACATACCGATGTGAACTGTTCCGAGAGCACCACTCTGGATTGGTACCGAAATGTCATAGATCAGGCCGTCACTAGTATCGAGCTTGAGGAAATGTTCTGCAGATCCGCTTATTTTCTGTTGAGCCTGTTTGATTAGTTTGTCGGGATCATGTATCCCCAAAGTGTATGTCAATAACTCATTTTTGGGGCTGACGATGTAAATGTATTCAATGTCCTTGTCGATCTTGCGATAGTCATTGACCAGCAGCCTGAGGCTGACGCTGTTTTCGGTAATCAGTGGGATTTCGGCTGCTTCGGCAATATAACGGGCAATTGAAAGACCACGTTTGTTGACCTCTTCTTCAAAACGGTTATGAAGTTCATAGCGGACCAAAAAGCCGAGAGCGCCACCAACCAGCAATATCAGGAGCACTGTTCCGATAATGAATTTTATACGCAGTGACAATGGCGACATTATGGTTGTTTCTCCCATTTGAACAGCCAATCGTTCATTGTTATGTAAATTAATTATTGTTGTCCATCAGATGATATCTTGATCAGAGGGCCTAAATTTAATTAGCAACTTTAGCACCGATTGCCGCTAAAATAAATACCGAACTGTAAAAACCTGCACCTGACATAATCGCACGTATCTTGAAATGCCCGATACCGTGTGTTACAACAAACACCGAAATTTAAACACCTGAAAGGTTTGATGACAATGGCAGAACACACCCCGATGATGCGACAGTACCTGGAAATTAAGTCGGGCTATTCCGATGCAATTCTTTTTTTCCGCATGGGGGATTTTTACGAGATGTTTCTGGATGATGCACTGGTTGCATCGCGCATCCTGGATATTGCTCTGACTTCGCGAAACAAGGGCAGCAGCGATGAAATTCCGTTTTGCGGCATACCGTTTCACTCTGCTCCTCCCTATGTCGCCAAGCTGATTGAGGCCGGATATAAGGTCGCTATCTGCGAACAGGTTGAGGACCCCAAACAGACCAAGGGAATTGTGAGGCGCGAAGTTGTCCGGGTTGTCACTCCCGGCCTGTTGATCGAAACGGAAAGCCTTACTCCTGGAGAAAACAACTATCTGCTGGCGCTCTGCCAAAACAGTTCCGATGCCTGGGGCTGTGCCAGCCTGGATGCTTCCACCGGAGAGTTCCGGGTAACCGAATTGCCCGGTTTTGTCGCGGCGCTGGCCGAAGCGGTCGGCATCAATCCCCGCGAGATTCTGCTGCCGGACGATTTTGATATGGAAGCGCTGCCGGCTGACCTGCGTGCTTTTCTGGCGGAGCGGATCATATCCCGTGCTCCGGCCTGGGTCTATGATCGTGATTATGCGACCACATTACTGTGTGGCCATTTTCAGTCGGCATCCGTCGAAACGCTTGGCCTGGACGGAATGCCGGTGGCTCTGCTGGCCGCCGCCGCCGCTCTGTATTATCTGCGTGAGAACCGCAAGAGTGCGCTGCCGCATATCCGGGATATCCGGGTATACCAGCGCAGCGAACATCTGGCCCTGGATCCGGCCACCCGCCGCAACCTGGAGATTACCGCCAGCATGGCGGAAGGAAAACGGAGCGGTTCCCTGCTGGGGTGCCTGGACCGCACCGGCACCGCCATGGGGGCCAGACGCCTGAAACAGTGGCTCAGCTATCCTCTGGTCGGAATTGAGCCGATCAGGCAGAGGCTGGATGCGGTTGAAGAGTTGCTGGAGTCGCCCGCTATTCGTGATGAACTGGTCGCAAAATTGAAAAATGTTGCCGATCTGGAGCGCCTGAACGGTCGTATCGGCATGGCCAGTGCCTCCGGCCGCGATCTGCGTTCGCTGCATGACTCGCTGGTTCATCTGCCGGCCCTGCTGGAGCGCTTGTCGCCACTGAACTCCGGCCTGCTCTGCTCGCTGTCGGCTGCAATCGACCCATTGGCAGATCTGCGTGACCTGATTGCCCTGGGCATAGTGGACAGCCCGCCTTTCTCGTTGCGTGAAGGGGGCATTATTGCAGCAGGTTACAATGTCGAACTGGATGAACTGCGCTGTATCAGCAGCGAAGGCAAAGGTTTCATTGCCCGACTGGAGGCCCAGGAACGTGCCCGTACCGGCATTTCGACGCTGAAGATTCGTTACAACCGAGTTTTCGGCTATTCGATAGAAGTTACCAAGAGCAATCTGGCGTCCGTGCCGACTGACTACATCCGCCGGCAGACACTGGCCAATGCCGAGCGCTATGTCACCGAAGAGCTGAAAAGTTATGAGGAAAAAGTGTTGGGAGCCGAGGATCGCATTTGTGATCTGGAGTACTCGCTGTTTCAGGAAATTCGTGAGCAGGTGGCCGTCCAGGCTGGCCGCATCGCCTGCACTGCCGATGGCTTGGCCAGTCTGGACGTGCTGATCTCGCTGTCGACGGTGGCCGGGGAACGCAATTACTGCAAACCGGTTGTGGATGAATCCGACGTGATAAATATCAGCGAGGGGCGCCATCCGGTTATCGAGGCACTGAATCTGGGGGAGCGTTTTGTTCCCAACGATACGCTGCTGGACGGAGACAGCAATCAACTGTTAATGATCACCGGCCCCAACATGGCTGGTAAATCCACCTATATGCGTCAGGTGGCGCTGATCTGCCTGATGGCCCAGGCCGGCAGTTTCGTACCGGCCGCCGCGGCCCGGATCGGCATCGCCGACCGGATCTTTACCCGTGTCGGCGCCGGCGACAACCTGGCTCGCGGCCAGTCCACCTTCATGCTGGAGATGATGGAAGCGGCCGGGATACTGAAGAATGCAACTCCCAAAAGCCTGATCGTGATGGATGAAATCGGCCGTGGCACCTCGACCTTTGACGGCGTCTCAATCGCCTGGGCGGTGGCCGAATATATCCATGATGTGCCGGCCTGCCGGGCCCGTACGCTGTTTGCGACCCATTACCATGAGCTGACCGAACTGGCGACAACCCGTGAGCGGATCAAAAACTATACCGTGGCGGTCAGGGAATGGAATGACCAGGTCATATTCCTGCGCACGATTATTCCTGGGGGAGCATCGCATTCATACGGTATTCAGGTGGCCCGTCTGGCCGGCATGCCGTCCGATGTTATTGAACGTGCCAAGGAAATCCTGCAGAATCTGGAAAACGGTGAGTTTGAGGAGGGCGCGCCGCGCCTGGCCAAGAGCCGTAAAAGTCCGCCCAAACAGGATCTGCGACAGTTCTCGCTGTTTGAGGCCAGTGAAGATCAGCTGCGGCAGCGACTGAAAAAACTCAACATCGCCACACTGACCCCGCTGGAAGCCCTTAACATGCTGGATGAGCTAAAGCGGATGGTCTGAGTAAAGTATGAACGGTAACACGAATAAATCAGAATCTCTCCGACAGTCAATGACTGCCAAGCCACATCGAAAGGCGCCGGTCTGGCTGCTTACCCTCCTCTTTACCTATGCAGCTTTTCTGATCGTGTTGACAGTTGTAAACCAATACGGTGCCGACCGTTGGTGGCCTGGAGCATTTAATCTTTATCTGCCACAGGCGGTCTGGGCACTTCCCGGATTACTTCTTCTTTTTGTCGTTTTTAAAGTGGACCGGCGCTGGCTCTGGCTGCCCCTGCTTGACATCGTCTGGGTAGCGGGACCGCTGATGGGGTTCTGCTGGCCGTCGCATGGGACGCAGGAATCACCGGGCGGCCTTCCGCTGAAGGTTATGACCTGGAACGTCAAGTACGGCATCCACGACAAGCTCGCACACCAGGCACTTCTGAGCGATATAGTCCTTAATAACCCGAATGTCGTCATGTTTCAGGATGCCGGGGGGATTCTGAATGGTTCTCTGGGTGAGCATTTCAGAAAATGGAATGTCCGTTCCTATGGGCAATATGTCATTGCAAGCAGGCTTCCACTGGGTGAACTGCAGGTTCGCCAGTTATCCTTTCCGGGAGACGGGCATGTCTGTGTGAGGACTCAGTTGCAAATTGGTGGAATGACGGTTGCTCTGTACAATGTTCATTTGGAAAGCCCGCGTTTGGGGCTGAACGCTTTGCGGGTGGTGCGGAATAAGCCGGGGCGCTTGCCGAGTGCCGTACAGTCGTTTGAAAACAATGTGGAGGCCCGCTTTACCCAAGTACAGGCCCTGCAGGAATATGTCCGGCAGGAACGCGGTCCGGTCATCCTGGCCGGTGACCTGAATTCACCGGAAGCCTCGCTGGTCTGTTCAACACTAAGGGCGGCCGGTCTGCACGATGCCTTTGCCGAAGGGGGTAGTGGCTACGGCTACACATATGGCCATTTTCTGCTTCAGCACCGGTTGCCGGCTCTCAATTATTCCTGGATGCGGATCGATCACATCATGATGAGTTCTCACTTTCAGACGCGACGATGCTGGACCGGCACCGGCAAAGCCTCCGATCATCGCCCGGTGATTGCCGATCTGGTTTTGAAGCAAAACTGAAACAGGAAGTGCGCTCAACTTAACTTCAGATTGTTTAGGTAGAGTAATCAGGGCAAAAAGGAGCTTGCGGATGGAACAGAGACAGCTGGGGACAGAGGGGATGACCGTTTCGGCCCAGGGGCTGGGCTGCATGGGGATGTCCGATTTTTACGGCCGGCGGGACGAGGTCGAATCCATTGCCACGATCCATCGGGCGCTGGACCTGGGGGTGAATTTTCTGGATACCTCGGACATGTATGGTCCCTTCACCAATGAAGAGCTGGTCGGCAAGGCTATCAAGGGGTGTCGCAGCCAGGTACTGCTGGCCACCAAATTCGGCATCATGCGCAGCCAACCGGTCAAAGGGGGCTGCGCACCGATAACCGGGATCAACGGACGTCCGGAGTATGTCCGTTCGGCCTGTGATGCCTCGCTGAAGCGGCTGGCTGTCGATCATATCGACCTGTATTACCAGCACCGGGTGGATACCGAAGTGCCGATTGAGGAAACCGTCGGGGCCATGTCCGATCTGGTGGTGGCCGGCAAGGTGCGTTTCCTGGGGCTGTCCGAGGCTGGCGTCAAGACCATCCGGCGGGCCCATGCCGTGCATCCGATCACTGCCCTGCAGAGTGAATATTCGCTTTGGAGCCGTGACCCGGAGGCTGAACTGCTGCCGACCCTGCGGGAGCTGGGCATCGGTTTTGTGGCCTACAGCCCTCTGGGGCGCGGCTTTCTGACCGGGCAGCTGAAAAGCCCTGACGACTTTACGGCTGATGATTATCGCCGCAACTCGCCCCGCTTTCAGGGTGAAAATTTTAACAGGAATCTGGAACTGGTGGAGTGTATCAAAACTCTGGCCGAGCGGAAAGGAACCACTCCCGGTCAATTGGCCCTGGCCTGGGTGCTGGCCCAGGGGAACGATATAATTCCGATTCCTGGAACCAAACACAGGAAGTATCTGGAGGAGAACGTTGCCGCCGGAGCGGTGACCATCAGTGAGGCCGAACTGAGCGAGTTTGCCGAACTGTTGCCCCTGGACGCCGCTGCCGGGAGACGTTATCCGGAGGCCTTGATGGGGCTCATCAACCGGTAATAAAGAATTGGAGTAATTCCTGGCCATGTCCAAAAGCAGTTATGACTTAACCCCTTTTAGACTTCTCTGTCTGATCGGGTTTGCCGCCTTTTTCAGTTCGTATCTGCGCATCCCTGTCATGCCGCTGTTTGCAGCCACGCTGGGCGCCGGGCCGGCCCAGGTGGGGACCATCAATGGCGCTTTCATGCTGACAGCCGGTCTGCTGTCCATTCCTGCCGGTCTGCTGGCTGACCGCACCGGACGAAAACTGCCGATTATTGCCGGTATCATTGCCACGGCGCTATCTTCGCTGCTGGTGACCCAGTGTCAACTGCCGGGACAGATGGCGGCGGCCTATGTACTCTTCGGGGCCGGACTGGCCGCCTTTGCTCCCGGCATGCTTTCGCTGGTGGCCGACATCATGCCGTCCGATCGATTGGGCCAGGCCTACGGCTGGTATACGACTGCCATCTACATCGCTATGACGATGGGGCCGGCCTCGGGGGGCTACCTGGCCAAGTTGCTGGGCCTCCGTCAGGTTTTTACCGTATCGGGAGGGTTGCTGGTGGCTGTTGCCGTTCTGGCTGTATTGGTGCTGCCCAAAGGGCAGCCTCGTCACAAAACGGAATTGCATGCTGTTCTGGCCGGCAGTCTGGAACTGATCCGTAACCGCCGCCTGCTGGCCTGTCTGCTGGCAACTGCCGGCAGTTGCATCGGCTTCGGTGTCTTCCTGACTTTTCTCCCCCTGTATGCCTCGCTGCATGGCTATGACCCGGCCCAGGTCGGCCTGGTGTTTGCCGCCCAGGCTGTAACCAACGTGGTAGGCCGGGTCCCGATCGGAAAACTTGCCGACCGCATTGATCGCTGCTGGCTGATTTCCGTTGGTCTGATCTGCCTGGCGGTGGCCTTGATAGCGCTGGGACAAGTTACGGCGCTTACGCATCTGATGGCCTGTGCAGTAGTTATGGGGGTGGGCATGGCCTTGACATTTACAGCCATCGGTGCTTTGATCGCGGAACTGATCCCGGCTTTGCAGCGCGGTCTGGCCATGGGGATGTATAACAGCTGTATCTATCTGGGGATGATGTCCGGTGCCACCGTCATGGGTGTCGCCCTGAAGCGGATCGGCTACCCGCTCGGTTTTTCGGCTGCCGGCAGCGTGACCCTGGTTACTTTGATACTGTTTCTTGTAATGATGCGTGGAAAACAACCGTAGTAGTTACGCTCTGTTGTGGTTCAGTTTATTGGTGTTGCAACTTTGAATAGAAAAAGGTCCATCTTAAGGAGGGTGAATCATGAGGGCGGAACCGAAAGCGATGTTGATAGCCAAGGGTGAAAAGGAAGTCAGCCTGCTGCCGAAGCTGGCCAACCGCCACGGGCTGATTGCCGGCGCAACCGGAACCGGAAAAACCGTGACACTGCATGTGCTGGCGGAGCGCTTCAGCAGCATCGGAGTGCCGGTTTTCATGGCCGACGTGAAGGGTGACCTATCCGGGTTGGCGCTGCCGGGTGAGGACAGTCCCAAGCTGGCGGAACGGGTTGCAACCATGGGCTTGACCGATTTTGCTTTCGAGCCCTTTCCGGTTGTCTTCTGGGATGTGTTCGGTGAACAGGGGCATCCGGTCCGGACTACGATTTCCGAAATGGGGCCACTGCTGCTTTCGCGTTTATTGAACCTGAATGAGGTTCAGAGCGGGGTGCTGAGTCTGGTCTTCAAGGTGGCCGACGACAACGGTCTGCTGCTGCTTGACTTCAAGGATCTCCAGGCCATGGTCCGCTACGTGGGGGACAGTGCCTCGGAGCTGCAGAACGCCTATGGCAATATTTCCGCTGTCAGCATCGGAGCCATCCAGCGCAGTCTGCTGGCACTGGCCGAGCAGGGTGGCGAAATGTTCTTCGGAGAACCGGCCATTAATCTGCAGGACTTTATCCAGACCGACAGCGCCGGCCGGGGGGTGATCAACATTCTCGCCGCCGACAAACTGATGCGTTCGCCGAAGCTGTACGCAACGTTCCTGCTCTGGATGCTCTCGGAACTTTTTGAACAACTGCCCGAGGTGGGAGATCCGGAAAAGCCCAAACTGGTCTTTTTCTTTGATGAGGCCCACCTGCTGTTCGATGACGCTCCCAAAGCGTTGGTGGAGAAGATCGAACAGGTGGTGCGGCTGATTCGCTCCAAAGGGGTCGGGATCTACTTTGTCACCCAGAATCCGGTGGACCTTCCCGATACTGTGCTGGGACAGCTTGGCAACCGGGTTCAGCACGCTCTGCGGGCCTTTACCCCCAAAGATCAGAAAGGGGTACGGGCGGCAGCCGAAACTTTCCGTTCCAACCCGGCATTTGACGTGGAACAGGTTATCACCGAGCTGGGGGTTGGGGAGGCACTGGTTTCGATGCTGGATGCCAAGGGTTCTCCCACTGTTGTGGAACGGGCTCTGGTCTGCCCCCCTCGTAGCCGTTTTGCTCCCTTGTCTCCCACGGAACGGGCAACGGTTATTGCTGGCTCACCGGTTGCCGGCTTCTACGAAAAGGATGTGGATCGGGAGTCGGCTTATGAGAAACTGCGGGCCAGGGCCGATCAGGCTGCTTTAGAAGCCCAGGCCCAGGCACCGGCCGGCCGGCGCGAGGCGGCCAGTCCGGTGGGGTCGCTCCTGGGAGCCTTTGCCACCAGTGCTGCCCGGGCCATCGGCAGTCAGGTGGGGCGTCAGATCATACGCGGTGTGATGGGATCTATTTTTGGTGGCGGCGGTCGGCGAAGATAGCTGGGCCGGGAACCGGTTGCAACGAAAAACGGGGGTGCCTGGATAACCGGAGGCGCCCTCATGTTTTGGAAAAGATACCTTTGAAATTGTGTCACCGGGTTCGGGAAAATCTACCTTAGACCTTCAACTGAATCCACCGGTTTTGTCTGACCCGCAGCTCTCAATAAAAGTTGCATTAATCCCAATTAGTTGAAAACGCCGGATATTTCTGGTAAAAGTATGGGTCTGTTTAAAAATAGATCCTGCTTATCTAAAAAGCGAGCCCAATGAATCGATACTTTCACATACTGGTCTGCCTGCTGATTGCCTGTCTTCTTCCTGCTCATGCCTTTGCCGGACATAAACAAAAGGAGGTTGCAGGCGAGCAGGCTTCTACCTCCATCCGCCCTCCCGCGACTCTCAACGAGGTGAAACATTGGTCCAATCTGGATTATACGCGGATTTCTCTGGCATTGGATCGGGATGTTACCTGGGAGAGCCATGAACTTGGGAAGGGCAGTACCGGCCATCCGGGTCGTATTTATATTGATTTGAATCGAACCAGGCTCGGCAGGGATGTCAAGGATATCACGATCGGTGATGGACTGCTGAAAGGGGCGCGGGTCGGTCAGTACAAACCGGATGTGGTCAGGGTCGTACTGGATACCGAAAACATCAAGGACTTCAAGGTGTTTCCGCTTTCGGACCCGGCGCGACTCGTAATTGATGTGCGGGGCGACCGGCGTGCTGAAATATCCCGTTTGGAAGATTCAATCAGCGTCATGCCCGAAAGAATGGTTGTGCCCAAACTGGAGGAAAAGACAGCCGTTGCGGAGAAAAAAGTCAAGCCCTCAAAGAAAACGGTTATCTCGAAGATCCGTCGGATCGTGGTTGATCCGGGGCATGGCGGTCACGACTCGGGTGCGGTCGGGCCAAACGGTATCATGGAAAAAGATGTGGTGCTGTCAATCGGTCTCAAACTGAGGGCGCTATTGATGGATGAACTTGGGCTGGATGTTGTTATGACCCGTTCCACCGACGTTTTTATTCCTCTGGAGGAGCGCACTGCGATTGCCAACAAGGTCAACGCCGACCTGTTCGTGTCGGTGCATGCCAATGCCGCCCCCAACCGCCTGGCGGCCGGTATCGAAACCTATTACCTGAATCTGGCAAAGACCGACAAGGTTGCCCATCTGGCAGCCAAGGAGAACGGTACCACGCTGGAAAAGGTCAGCGTGCTGCAGGCAATTCTGTTTGATCTGATGGCCAACTATAAACTGAACGATTCCGCACATCTGGCTGATGACGTTCAAAAGTCTCTGCATAAAAAGATTCGGACCCATTACAGTGATGTCAGAAATCTGGGTGTCAAGCAAGGCCCCTTTTACGTTTTGGTGGGGGCCTCCATGCCCAGTATCCTGGTTGAAACCGCCTTTCTCTCCAACGCACAGGAAGAATCCCGCCTGAAAGATGCCGCTTACCAGGACATGACCGCCGAAGGCATCCTGGAAGGGGTCCGCAACTATATCAACAGTTTGAAATAGACTTTATCGTTTGGTCAGAGCTTCGACGATTGTGAGCCGTTCGCCAGGTTCCCCGTTTTCAGTCTGGCACAGGTAGAGAGAATTGACCGCAACCAGCAGCGGGTTCAGCTTGTCCAGATCGATCACACTTGCTCCGCTGATCGATTCCGTCTCTTTCATGTTGAGCGGGCAGCAGTCACTTTTGCGGAGACCTTCTTCGGTGTAGATTATGGGCAGGCCATGTGTGCGGCAGATAATCGGGCGGG
>JBBQCH010000028.1:0-25028 GCA_038318485.1 Geobacterales bacterium | reverse complement strand
CATGGCACATCATCATAAAACTGCAAAACAAATTTCCGGTGGGTATCAGGAAAACTCCTACTTTCGCTCGCCATAATCCCTCCAGTAAGTTGGTTGGATACGACGATTATACATCAGGAGGAGTTAACTACCTACCCCATTTTCTTCAATCTCTGCCGGTGTATGAGCTGGGCTTGTAAGTGGGCGACGAGAGCGACTGTAATTCCACGATTCGTCGTTATCGAGATGACGCTCAACCCATTTGTACAGCCAAGACTTTGATTTACCAAGCGATGTACAGATTGCTTCGGGGCTTTCACCGTTTTTGAAGCGCTGTACGGCCAGAGCTCGATGCTGTTTACTTTCTACTTCCATGAACACCTCCATAATTGGTTTCGGTGTTCACAGAATGACGTGGTGGTTATTCGATTGTCAGAGAACTTTGTAGTCTACGATGTGCTGGCACATTTTTCCGTCCACGATGTCGTGGCACTCAACACCTGGTCTTTAAACAGAGAAGGGCCATTGATGGGAGGAGAAACGACACTCTCTTCATACGAGCCAAGGCCGCTGCGCAGATGGCAGCTGGCACAGGCGAATACTGTCCCTGGAACGGTCTGATCTCCCTTGATAACCGCTTTGATATGCTCTCCGGACGGCAGAACACCTTCTCGAAACATGCGTTCGCCAAGCCGCAGCTGTTCTGCAGCAGCGCTTGAAGTCTGCGTTTCTGCAGCCGCTGCTGACACTGAATTCGAGCAGATGCCGGCCAGAAGGCAGTAGACGAAAATCAGAGAAATCAGGAGGTAGTGTGTGAGGGGTGTTTTCGGAGTGATCATTTCTTGCCCGCCTTGGTGTATTCAGTCATTAATTCAGAACTGCTCATGATGCCGCTCAGTCTGATCCACCGGTTATCGCCGGCCGGCTTGATCAATGTGAGAGGATAGAGGTGCATCTTGTTTTCCATAGTTGCATTGAAGGCTTGCATAACCTTGCCGATATCGGCTCGCGATCCCGTCAGAAAATCCCACCCGGGCCGTGCCTGAAAGCGTTTCAGATAGTCCTTCATGACTTTCGGTGTATCGTGTTCGGGATCAATGGATATGGAAACCAGACGGACGTTCTGTGCAGCCGGGCCGAGTTTGCGCTGCAGGCCGGCAAAGTTGGCAGCGAGGATCGGACTGACGGTTTGACTGCTGACGAGAATGAAATTTACCAGTACCGGCTTGTCGGACTGGATCAGGTCCCTGAACGGGACTTTGCTGCCATGCTGGTTCACCAGCATGACCTCCGGCGGATTGTAAGATTCTACGGTCCGTTTATAGTCGCCCACTTCCGCGTGCGACGGGGAGGTGAGACCACTCAGGACGAAGATGAACAGAGCGAATTGAACGGCGGATTTGATCAGTATATTCATGTGAGCCTTTCTAATTCAGAAAGCGGATAACGCAGATCCGTTGTGAACAGGCTGAACAGCAGGGACGATCGCTGCTATTCGGCAGTTGTCGGAGTATTAGTGGACTGCATCGGTTTCATGTGCTGCATGATCAGCTCTCTGCGGGCTGCTATTGCGTCCCGAAGGCCTGCCTGGTCTGCCTGGTTTGCGCGCCCCTGGCGATGGCGCTGGCCGGAGGGTTGAGCGGATGAATCAGCAGGGATTGCGGCCTGCATCCTTGTCTCGGGATCAGCCGAAAAAGTCTGCTGCTTTGCAGGAGCAGCGGCCGTTTCCCGTGCCAGCGCGGCTGCCGGTCTCTGGGCTGCTTCAGGTATGGGTTTTTCATCGCCGATGCAGACCGCTTCATTATGATCTTCGTACTGAACAATTTTACAATCAGTATGTGCGAATGCAAGTGTCGGTATCAGCAGCGCAATTGTTATCAGTAATGTTTTCATGAAAGTCTCCTTTGGGATGTGCTGTGGTTTAGACGGTAGTTGCCTGATCAGCAGATGAATGTGCCGTATTGCCCAGTGTCTGGAGGGCGGTCATGATGATCGAAGGGCAGATCGGCTTTTCAAAGTAGTAGGCCGCGCCCAGCCGTTTTACTTCATTCTTCAGCTCTGCCGTACCATAGCCGGTTACCACTATTATACGCGCTTCCGGCTGCATCTCTCTGGTAAAGTGCATCAGTTTGATGCCGTCCTCGTTGCCTGTCCCTTCCAGGCGCATGTCCGAGATTACCGACAAGTAAGTAAACGTCCCGATCAGCGCAATTGCATCGGAGAAGTTCTCGCAGGTATCAACGCAATACCCTTGCGACCCGAGCAGTTTGCTATAGGCGAACAGAATCGATGTCTCGTCATCAACGACCAGAACCCGTTGTCTTGAAACGGGCGGAACAGTGTCTGATGTTGTTAACGCTTGATTAGCCATGGTCAGATTGTATCAAGAATCATGCCGAACTTCAGTATCAAGTTTACCAGTCATTTCAGGAATGTCCAGAGACCTTACTGCAGGAGAGAGTATCAGATTGAAACATATGTCTCAGGCTGAGAATAAACAACCGGGGTTGTGGAACATACAGGCTGGATCAGGCAGCACAACAGACTGGCTGCATGATGCTTTCCGCATCGGCCTATTCGTTCATTGCATTGATCTGTTTGATCCGCCGATAGAGCGTCGCCCGGGAGATGTCGAGACTTTTGGCTGTCTTGTTTATGTTTCCCCCCATCTGTTTCAGAACGGTACTGATATGGTTCAGTTCAAGATCCATGATTGTGCTGGCACCGTGCGCAGACGGCGTGGGACGGCCTGCTTCCAGATTCATAAAGAGCGACTTCCGCAGTATTGCACCGCGGGGTGTCAGCAGCAGCGCCCGCTCAAGCACATTCTTGAACTCCCTGATGTTTCCGGGCCAATGGTAGCCCATCAGGATTTTCATGATTTCGGTGGACAGGACAGCGGGCGTAGCGCCCAGCGAACGGAGTTGATAGTCGGCCAGTTCAGGAAGATCACTCATCCTCTCCCGCAGGGGGGGCAGATGAAAGGTCAGCAGGTTGATTCGGAACATAAGATCCTGGCGAAACTGGCCGGCCTGCTGCAGTGCCCCGATTTCGCGGTTTGTAGCGCAAATCAGCCGAAAATTGCTTTTGAGCAGTTTCACATCACCCAGGCGGCGATAGGACTTTTCTTCCAGCACTTTGAGAAACTGGGCCTGCACATCCATGCTCATATCGCCGATTTCGTCCAGAAAAAGCGTTCCATGGTCGGCAATGTCCAGGAGGCCCTTGCGGTCCCTGTCGGCCGAGGTGAATGCCCCGCGCACATTGCCGAATATCTCCCGTGACAACATTTCCCCGCGCAGGCCGGAACAGTTGAGCTCGACAAATTCATAGTTTGAACGGGTGCTCTGGCTGTGAATCCAGCGGGCGAGTATGCCTTTGCCCGTGCCGGTCTCACCGGTGATCAGTATCGGGCTGTCACTCGCCGCGGTGATGCGGACCAGGTCATAAATATCGTTCATGAGCCGATGTGAACCAAAAAAAATATCTTCCTGTTTGTCGAGTCGTTTGCGGGCGGTCAGCTGCCGTTTGATGACGCCGGTTTCAATGGTTTTTCGTAGGAATGCGGATAGCGCCGCGGTGTCAATCGGCTTGACAAGGAAGTTGTCCGCCCCGCGCTGCATGGCCTCCACGGCCAGAGAGATATCTCCCGAACCGGTAATAACGATAATTGGAATAATGGAATCACTTGCCCGGACCGTGTCGATCAGGTCAATTCCGTTTCCGTCGGGAAGATTAATATCGAGGATGATGGCATCAAAGTGATCTACTGCAAATGCATTGACAGCACCCGCCATGTCTCCGACTTCGTATACATCGTAGCCTTCTTTCGAAAAATAGCGCGCAAACCCGAAACGGGCCGCTTCGTTGTCTTCAACCAATAGTACCTTCGGCTTCACAGCTGTTCCTCCCGGGCACGCGGAATGCGCACCTCTGCAGTGCAGCCTGGCTGCGGGTCATTGTTCCAGATCCACACCATCCCGCCCATGTTTTCAATAAAGTGTTTGACCAGGGCCAGTCCCAGGCCGGTTCCGCCCTTTCGGTCGCTATAGAAGGGATCGAAAATGCGGACAATCTTTTCGGGCGCAATTCCCTTGCCCTGGTCGTTGATGCGTATAACCGCCATATTGTATCCAGAGCCGAGTTCATCTGGGTCGAGAATGCTGAAGTGAACGCTTCCGTCGATCGGATTGTGCTGTGCGGCGTTTTCCAGGAGGTTGAAAAAAACCTGCTGCAGTTTCATGCTGTCGGCCATGACGATCTGTTTATCCGCCGGGTTGGAACTTTCCAGTATGATCTGTCTGTTGGCCGCACTGCCGGTTGATTTCCAGAGACTGATCGTGTCGCAGCAGATCTCGTACAGGGACACGGGCTGCAGGTTTGCGGGGGGGATTGCCTTACCCAGGTCCAGCAGGTCGTTCATCAGGTTTGCCAGGCGGGTGACCTGCGTCCGGATATGAGTGATATAGGGCTCAAATTCGGGATTATTTTCAATGTCGCGTTCCCTGAACAGCGCTTCGGTGATGGTCAGGATTGCATTCAACGGATTTCGTACCTCGTGGGCGACACCACCGGCGATCTGACCGATGGATTCAAGTTTCTTGGCATCGATCAACTGCTGTTCGAGTCTGATACGTTCTGTAATTTCCTGAATCAGCTTGCTGTTTGCTGCTAAAAGTTCACTGGTTCTTTCCGTGACCCTCAGCTCCAGTTTGCCATGGGCAGCCAGCAGTTCCTGCTCTGCATGCACGAGATCATCATTGTGCTTTCGTTCGTTCTCATATTGTCGTTGGAGAATCAGGCTGTTCTGCCGTGACCACCAGAGCGAGATTCCCAGGTTGAAGGCAACTGCAAAAAAAACGCAGCCGACTGCCACAATCCAGATTCTCCGTTGAACCGGGGCAAAAATTTCTTCAAGGTCCACCTTGGCAACCATGAACCAGGGTGAGTCGGGTATGGGTCTGATGGCACTCAAAACCGGAACGCCTCTGTAGTCGATTCCCTGAAATATCCCTGCCTGTCCGAGAACGGCATGGGCAGCCGGCAGATTTTCCTGGCTGACTGGAAGCGATAGAGTGAGGGCTGATTGTTTCTTGAAACGGAGATCATTGAGGTATAATACCCGATTGTTTTTACGTTCCACCAGCAGTGTTTCGGAAGTTCTGCTGGGGGTGGGCCATTTCTGGATGAGTGGATACAGATAATAGTGCGGGTCTATGTCAAGAATCAGCACCGCGCTGCATTGTGAATGGAGGCCATTCGGGTGCATGATGGGTATGGTGAGGTCGATGTCCGTACTTCCTTTTCCATCGTCCTGATGGAAATCAGAAAAAAACACCTGTTTCATCGTAGCAGTCTTGGATACCTGATTGAGGTAATGACGCGTCGGCGGCTCCGCGTCATCTGAAACGGAAGTGATCAGGTCACCATTTGCCTTGAAGAGAAATACTCTGTTGTAGCCGGCGTTGTCATGCAGCTTGGTCATCCAGGCCTTGAATTCCGCCAGTGCCTTGCCCCGCTCTTTACCCCGCAGGTAATCGTTGATGCGGTGCGACATCATGGCGTTATTGTGAATCAGTTCCGCATCAATCATGCGCTCTTTACGCCATTGCACGATCTGGCTGCTTTTAAGGTCGGCAATGGCAATCAACTCGTTTCGGTTTTCTTCCAGAATGATCCGCTTTTGCTGCTGAACATATCCATAACCGAAGCCCCAGACAATAATGACCGACAGAGCCATGACGAGGATCGGATTATATCTGGTCAAACCTGAGGAATGTGAAGTCGCCGCTGAGTTCATGATGTGCAGTTGTTTTTACCTAGTTTGATGATGGTGACTGATAATAGCATTGTTTAGACATACGAGTCTATTACATTGAACCTGTTTGGAACGTTCGGCAACGTGCTGCCGGATCTTGTCAACAGCTGTAATGTGGTGGGTTGACAGTGCTGGACTGCTGTGATATCGATGGTCCCGGAATGGCTGCATCAGCATGAGAACGTTTAAACAAACAACATCCGCCAGGGTTCTTGACGGGCTTGACAAGAACCGCATTACCCAAAGCATATAAATAAGTACCAATAAAAATCAAGGGAGCTTAGTTATGAAAATGGTGATTCTTGGTACCCTGTTTACCCTGTTTCTGAGTGTTTCAATGCCGCTCATAGTTTCCGCTGCGTCGACTTCGTCAGCGAGTGTGGCATATCAAGCATTGACGAAACCGGGCAGCAAAGTTTCTCTTGATGCCGGGCATTATTTCATTTTCGGTTTTGAAAAACAGCCCAAACTGGGAAGTGCCATCATGAAAGTGAATATATTCACTCTCGATGGAAAACGGGATACATCGTTCGTCGTCAAGGGGGACATGGATATGCCTTCCATGCGGGGGGCTCACGCCTCCGGCGACAAGAAATTCGTGCTTTCGGCAAAGGGAGTCTACCTCCTCCCCGCGCATATCGCCATGCCGGGTGACTGGGAATTCAGATTCACATTCGAGAAAAAAGGGAAAACGGTGTTTCGAGGGGCATATCAGTTTGATCTGTAACCTGAATGATGTGTTTGGAACAACACGATTGAGCGGAAAACGAGCGGATCCAATTTCATCGGGTTGTTTCTTTTAATCCGGCCGCGCCGGCCAGGAGAATTAAACAATGCGAAAAACCACATGTGCTTTTTTTAGGTTACTCTGTGCAGCCGTTCTTGTGATATGCGCAGCGGCAGCTCCCGGCCTGGCTGCCGTCAACTGCGAGCTGAATTATCCCTCCAGCGATGTTCCCCGCCTCTTCCCGGATTCATCCAGCTACAGAACAAACTACTTCTCATTTACAAAACGTGGCGGACAGCCGCTGCTGCGGAAAGTGGAAGCGCGTCTCGGTAATGTCCCTGCGCTTTACGCACCGCTGGATGTCCCCTATACGCTCTACGAGATTTACAAGGGGGAGAAGAAAGTCGGTTATGTTCATGGTGTCAATCAGAAGGGACAGTTTGGCGTGCTTGAGGTATTTCTCTCGCTGGATATGAGAGGAAACATCAAGACTTTCTACATTCAGCGCATAGCAGGCCCGTGGGCAAGAAAATTTACCACGCAGAAGTTCGCCAGGCAGTTTGTGGGGCTGAACCTCAGGGATTTCGAGCGCTATGACCCGGTTAGCGGCAAGGGGAGCGGCAAGGTGGCCGCAATTGTCAACCCTGCCCCTGAGACGGTGACCGATTTTTTCGGCCTTCTGCGGGCGGTGAAGAAAAACCTGATTCTGATGGATGAGTTTTTCTATTCGGCTGAAAAGGTGAAATAATGATCAGCAAATTTCAGATTGCCTACAAAAATCTCCTGCGCAAGAAGGCCCGCACTCTGCTGACCCTGGTGGGCATCATGCTCTCGGCATGGGTGCTGGTGAGTCTGCTCGGATTTAACCGGGGCTATGAAAGTGCTCTGAACCGCGACATCGACAACATGGGCTACCAGATCATGGTCATGGCCAAGGGGTGTCCCTACGAGGCCGCCACCATGATGCTCCAGGGGGGTGCGGGACTGCGCTACATCGAAGAGGATGTGGCCAAAAAAATTGCCACACGCCCGGAGGTGGATAAGGTCACCCCGATCCTGATGCAGGCATTCTTTGATCCCAACAAGGGAGACGGCGGCGGAATCGCCGGGTACTACGGCGTTGATGTGGCCACGTTTCCCGCAATGAAGCCGTTCCTGAGGTTCCATCAGGGGAGCTGGTTTCGGGATGAAACCGCTGCTGAGGCGGTGATGGGTTACGAGGCGGCCGAACTGGAACAGCGTTCGGTGGGGGATATGATCATGGTCCCGGAAAAAAACATTCCCCTCAAGGTCGTGGGCATTCTGGAACGGACCGGTTCCCAGGATGACGGCACGATTTTTGTTCCCCTGAAGACGTTGCAGAAAATATCCGGTCTTGACAAAATCACCACCATCGGCATCAAGGTTAAAAAAGATGCGGATATGGCAAAGCTGGAAAACTCCCTGTATCAGCTGCCGGACATGCAGGTGGTCAGCTTCAGCCAGGTCAAGCAGACGATCATGAAACTGATTTCCACTGCACGGGTCATGGTGCTCTCCATCGCGATTATCGCTCTGATGATTGCCATGGTCGGTGTCGTCAATACGGTGCTCATGTCCGTACTGGAGCGTAAACAGGAGATCGGCATCCTGAAGACCATGGGTGCCATGCCGGGCGATATTTTCATCCTAGTCTGGACCGAGACTCTGATCCTCTGCACCAGCGGCGGTATTCTCGGAATTGGACTGGCCCTTGCATTTGCCCGGTTCTCCGACTTTCTGGTCAGGAGAATTCTGCCCTATGCACCCGGCGGAGACCTGGTTGCGATAGATTTTAAACTGGCCTCCATTACCATGGCAATCATCTTGGTTGTGGGACTTTTCAGCGGAATGTATCCGGCTTGGAAGGCAGGGCGCGTGCGCCCGCTGGATTCGATCAGGAGTGAGGGATGAAAAATGACTCGGCCGTTTCATTGGAAGCACGGGGACTGACGCGGGTCTATGGTCGCGGCAGTGAGAAGGTCCTTGCAGTGAACGGAGTTTCGCTGCAAATCAGGAAAGGTGAGTTTGTTTCCTTTATGGGGCCTTCCGGGTCGGGCAAGACAACCCTGGTCAATCTGCTGGGCTGTCTGGATAACCCGACATCGGGTGAACTGGATCTGGCAGGCAGGGCGATTTTCGGCAACGGCAAGATATTGGGGGAGCGGGAGTTGACCAAAATCCGCAGGGAAATCTTCGGCTATATTTTTCAGAATTTTTACCTGATACCGACACTCACCGTTCGGGAAAACGTGGCGCTTCCTCTGGCCTTCTACAAGAAACCGGGCGTTGAGGGCGAGGTGGACCGGCTCATAACCATGCTGGGCATGGAGCACCGCATGAACCACCTGCCAGGACAGATCTCAGGCGGCGAGATGCAGCGAGTGGCCATTGCCCGGGCTTTGGTCAACCGCCCCGAGATCCTTCTGGCGGATGAGCCGACCGGAAACCTGGATACGAAGCGTACGAACGAGATCGGCGAGATTCTGCAGGAACTCAACCGGAACGCAGGGCTGACCATCGTCATGGTTACACACAACCCCGGCCTGGGCAGGCTCGGCGGCCGACAAATCGAAATGCGTGACGGTACGGCTCACGACTGTGATGATGATCGGTAAAACTGCTCGTTTTTTAAATGAGCAGAACAAGGATACTCTGTATGTCCGGCAGGACCGAACTTGTGGAGCATAGGGCAACGAAAAAGGCGTATCCCTGGGAGTTGAAAACCGGGGTCTGTGTGTCAATCACGAAAAAGAAGCTCAGCGATTTAACACAACTGTAACAATTCTATTCTATAGCATATTTTATTCAGCATAAAAGGAGGTCTCATGAAGGTAGGAAAAGACTGATTCTGTGGTTCAGCGTTTGCTTGGCAGCTCTACTGCTATTAGGTGGTGTAGGGCTTTATGAATTAAAAAGCATGAACACCTGGCTGACAAAGCTATTAACGAAGATGCTAAGATAGTTGAAAACGCTCAGCGTATGAGGTCGAACGTCACCAACATGCGGCGCTATGAGAAGGATGCTTTCATTAACACTGCCTATTCCGCCAAAGTTGATGAATATACCAAGCGGTAAAGATGAGCTTGGAGCAATTTGTGGCAGCTTTAACCAGTTCATTGAAAAACTCCACGGCATCATCAGTCAGATTTCCAGCACTTCTATACAGGTAGCGGCGGCATCTAATCAGTTGCACTCAACCGCAGAACGTATTGCCACAGGTGCAGAAGAAGTCGCAGCACAGTCTGGTACTGTTGCCACAGCTGGAGAAGAAATGTCAGCAACATCTAGTGATATTGCACAGAACTGCCAGATGGCAGCAGAGGGTGCTCAACGGGCATCTCAGTCAGCAAGTAACGGGTCAGAAGTTGTAGAGCGTACTGTAAGGGTCATGGGACAGATTGCTGACAAGGTTCAGGAAACAGCAAAAACTGTAGAAAGTCTTGGTGAGAGAAGCGACCAGATTGGCGCCATCATCGGCACCATTGAAGATATTGCTGACCAGACAAACCTGCTGGCGCTCAACGCTGCTATCGAAGCAGCAAGAGCAGGTGAGCAGGGACGAGGTTTTGCTGTTGTTGCTGATGAAGTACGTGCACTTGCAGAGAGAACTACCCGTGCAACCCGTGAAATAGGTGAAATGATCAAAGCCATTTAAAGCGAGACTAAGAGAGCCGTTGTCGCTATGGAACAGGGAGTACATCAAGTAGAGAACGGTACTGAAGAAGCACGGAAATCAGGTCAGGCTCTTCAGGATATTTTACAGCAAGTTAATGATGTTGCCATGCAGATCAATCAGGTTGCAACTGCTGCCGAAGAGCAGACCGCCACAACCAGCGAAATTTCCAGCAACATGCATCAGATTACCGAGGTTGTACACCAGACCTCACAGGGTGCCCATGAATCAGCTACGGCGGCTGCACAGCTGAGCGGTAATGCAGAAGAGCTACAACGGCTTGTTCGTCTGTTTAAGCTATAACGCTGCAAGACCGAAATCATGGAGGAGATAGATGAGTAATTTACCAGTAATCAAAAAGGCGGATAATGGAGCTACTAACGAGCTAATACAGCTTGTGAGCTTCCATCTCGAGAACGAGGAGTATGGTGTCGAGGTTTTGAAGGTACGTGAGATCATACGTATGGTTAACATAACTCATATGCCTAATACTCCTCATTACATTGATGGCATAATAAACCTGCGCGGCAAAGTAATACCGATAGTATCCATGAGGAAGAAGTTTGGCCTTATGGAGGCAGAGAGCAACAACCAGACCAGAGTCATTATAATGGATGTTGGCGGGGATCTACTTGGGTTTACTGTTGATGCAGTGTCAGAGGTTATTCGGGTATCTAGTAGCGAGATTCAGCCTGCTCCCTCTGTTGCATCAGGCGGTATCGGTCAAGAGTATATCTCTGGGGTCATCAACCATGGTGAGAGGCTGCTGGTTCTGCTGAACCTTGATATGATGTTCACTAGCGAAGAGAAAGATATGTTTGGGAGTATTTAGAAAATGCTCTAAACACTAAATATATCAATAGCATCATCAAGCCCATGTCCTTTCGGATATGGGCTTTTTTTCTTTCTTGGGTAATTGCGCACACCTATTAAACAAAGGAATTTACTCTGTTGAAGGTCTGATCAGATACATTACAATTTCGTCATTTAACGTCAAGCGGAACCGTTATATCACAGTTATTACTTGGGTTGGATGGCAAACAGACTGATATTAAATGATATTAGGTATGGCACATTTGTTGCTATAAATAAATTTCGATTAACACTCCGTAAGGGTAAACCCATCGTGAGATGTGAGACGAAGTCTCAGTCCAAGTTCTCTGAACCGAATTACTGAGCTCTGAGCCGTCGGATGGAATAACTTGTAAGGAACTCCCTTGCTCCATTTCTGTCTAACATGCCAATTTCTTTTCATTTTAACGCTTGTAATACTGAATTTGAATTATGGTATTACATTACTGCACTACCATTTTGCCAATTCTTGGCATGATCCACAAAGTTCTACTCATCATCTACGCCTGGACATTTGTAATTGCAGCAAATCGTCAGTAAAACTTCGTGTGCTTGCTGTAATCGCAAAACATCCTCTTTTGCATACAGTAGTTATTTATGTTGCGGGATATGCCCCCATCATTTCCAAATACCAAAAACCAACTTCTTCCAAACCATCAAACAACCAGCCGAATGACTCATATCCCAACAAAGCCTCGCCTGCATGAGTTCAACGTATACAATTTTACAGATATTCAGCCAGATTATCTCTCAACATGAAGTATTCCGCTGCATGAAGACTAAACAACAATATACTTAATGTTTTCAGAGGAAGTGATTAATTTGTTGGGAAACCACCTTAAAGGAGAATTTGCAAATGAACCTTTGGCACATCTCTTCATCACCAAAAAAAATACTGGCATTGATCGGGATGGCAGTTCTCTTGATCAACTTTGGCTGTGGCACCCAAACCTCAACACCTCAAATATCTGCTGCCAGCAAGACGAGTTCGGCAAAGGGGCTTCCTTTGCGAGGGAAGGTGAGACAGGCAACAGCTCCTACAAAAGCGGTATTCGGCATGATCTATATTAACACAACAAACAACAGGGAATACATTTTTGACGGTTCCCAGTGGGTTCCGCATGATACGTCCGTTGATACGTTCTACACTACATCAGATATACCAAAAGCAATGCCCAAGACAGTTGCCTCCGGTGCTGACTCATGCTCCTCCTATGACTGTAACCCGGGTGGTGCCCACCGCGTACACAAAGCGTATGATTGTCAGACATGTCATATGATGCATGGTAAAGATCGTTTTGACCCAACTGGCCTCGCAGCAATCAAGCCGACGCCAGGCAATCCAAATCCCTTAAAGCCGTCATTTGATGCCGCAACAAAAACGTGCTCCAGCATTGCCTGTCACAGCATCCCTGCCGGAACATACGACTTTTACTCCATGGGCGGCGACGGTGAACCTGTGTTAAACACGGTGAATTATGGCGGAGTACTATCTGCTCCGTCCCCATCCTGGTATGCCAGCGGTGCCGTTTGCGGGGCGTGTCACGGCAATCCGCCCCGAAATGGTTCAAATGGCTCCAACGTATGGCACAGCGGCTATCATGCCGGTACCTTTACGGCAGCATCCAATCAATGCCAGTTCTGCCACCCAGGGGAAAGCGGAACCGGTGGTCAAGGTACGACAATCGTTCAGCCGGCATTGCATGGCAATGGAATAGTTGAAGTTAAGGCGATATTCAAATCTTCATGTTTCGGCTGTCACTGAGATAATATCAGGCGAACATATAATTGAGAGAAAGGAATTAACCCATGAAAAAGATACTTGCAGCCGCACTCCTGCTTTCGCTCAGCAGCGGCGTTGCTCTCGCCGCTTCAATTGTCGGCTCTAAGCATGACCTCGCATCTACAAAGACAACAGGAATATATTCTACAAGCATGGACCAGATATGCATATTCTGCCATACACCGCATAGCCCTATGGGGGGACCACTCTGGAACCGGTACACTCCGACAACTGACCCGGCAACATATATTCTCTTCAATTCCAGTGAAACCTTGTCGTCTGCCGCAAAGGCAGCACAAATCGACAACAGCAGCGCTTCGATTTTGTGTCTCAGTTGCCATGACGGCACAGTGTCCGAGATCGGCTCCCGGGTAAGAATTAATCTATCAAATCCAATGACCATGGTTGATACCAATGGCACCTGGAGTAAGTCCGGGGTGGTTTGGGATAAAATAAATACTCCCCCGACCCGGACTCCGGCCAACCATCCAGTTGGATTTGACTATGTGTTTGCCCAGTCGCAACATCCCGACAAGCTGCGAACAGCTGATGAGGCCAGCACATTACTCGGTTCAACAAATGTATTTTTCAGGTCAACGCAGACCGGTACTGGCTACAAGTCCATGGAGTGTTCAACGTGCCATATTGTTCATAACCCGATAAACCCTCCATTTCTCAGAATAACCAATACAAACAATGCACTATGCCTTGCCTGTCACAAAGACAAGGTATTTTAACTGTTTTGACATCACTATCTGAGGTACAAAAAATAAAGGGGGTACGTTCATGAATTACTGTGCAACAGCCCGAAATTGTTTCATTCTGATCCTGGGTGCTGCAACTCTTCTCATCACTGGCTGCGGCGATCAGCCCGCTTCAACGCCCGCCACTTCAAGCGGAGTATCCAAACCCGCAGCAGTGGCGAAGGGGGCTGAGATTGCAACACTACCAAGCAAAGGGAAATTGAGTGCCGCAAAAGCACCTGCCATCGCACTTTTCGGGATGATCTATATCGATACCACAGAAAATCGGGAGTACATTTTCGATGGAAAGCAATGGGTGCCCCATGATAAGGGCGTGGACAGCTTTTACGGAAAATCTTCGACAGAAAAAGTTGTTGCATATCCGGGAGGACCTTACAGTGCGGGACATAACAAGCATACTGTATTTGATTGTCAAAACTGCCACAAAACCTATCCGCCTAATAATTATATTCTTTTCTTTCAAGAACCATCCAGTTTAGCTCGTATTACGCCTACGCTAGACAATCCAAATCCGCCCGCTCCAGTTTACAATGGCAACATGTTCGCTCCTGCAACGCCAAAAACATGCTCGAATATTGCATGTCACGGTATTGCACGAGGTACATTCAACTATTATTTTATTGGTGGCGATGGAGAACCGGAATTGAAAGCGGTGGAGTACGGAGGATCTTATCCGTTAACTCCGGAGTGGAATACAACAACTACGGGATGCAAAACCTGCCATGGCAATCCACCGAATACAGGTAGCTGGCATTCAGGATACCACGGCGGACAGGGGCCAAGTGGTTCCTATAACCAATGCCAGTTCTGCCATCCTGATGCAACCGGTTCAAACGGTGTTGGAACGGCAATAACTTTTCCGGAACTTCATGCAAATGGAACAGTAAACATTCAGGCCGTTTTTAAAAGCAGTTGCTTCGGATGTCATTAATCATATGAATCGGCAATAACCTGGGTGGCATCACTCAAAAGACCGGCGGCCCACTCCAAGGTATCAAGGACCTGGAGTGTGACCGCCGGTGCAGGATTGTATTGAAGAAGCACGTCTGATGTCGGCCTTAACCTGTATCAGCGCGCGTGCTGTGCAGGTGGGATTCCTGATGGCCGCTTTTCCTGCCCCGCTGTAGCTCGCTCTTTTCCCCTGTTTCGCTGGTTTGGATCATGTCCGTAAAGCAGTTGAACCATCGGTTGACCTCCCCGATCCCGTCGTTACGCTCTTCATCGAGGTTTCCGGCCGGTTTCCCCCACCCTTCCACCAGCCCTTTCAGCATATCTGCCATGGTTCTCAGAGGAGTTCTGATGCTGATCATGACAACAAAGCCGAAGATCAACGAGGCTACGCTTGCAGCGGCCGCAGTGAACACGCTGAATGCAAGGGACAGCCTGGAATGTCGGCAAGGCTGGCGGACTTCTCTTTCAGCTGCTCGGCCAGCAGATTTTCCATCCTCGTCATGACGTCGAGCATACTGGTTATGGTCGCGAACCAGGTTTCAGGGAGGACGCCGAAGCCGCTTGACTGCCTCTTAGCCAAGGCAGTTGAACGCATCTCCTCAACCTGCTGGTAGAAGGAGGCTTTCATGTTTCTCACGAAAGTAATAAGGTGGTCGGTGCTTGCAAACTTGGCGAAGAAATCCAGAGAGGTTTCCTGTGAGGATATAATCCCCACATAACGCTGATAGGTTTATCATCGAAACGGTTCGTGGCAAAGACTTCATTGAGGGTGGCCCTTTCGAGCCCGGCCTGTTCTTTATCGTTCAGGAATGCCTGGTAGGCCACCGCTTCGCGGGTGATATCGGGATTCAGGCTCTGAATGGTGAGCTGGGCGATGATGTCGAGATATGAGAAAATCGTTAGTAGTCAAGGGATTCATTCGATTCCAGTTACAGGCCGTCCACGCTGACGCGTGTTGAGGCAAGCTTCTCCAGCAGAGTGTCCGCCACGCCGAGCCGTTCCTTGACCCCCTCCAGTTTATCGGCATTTGCGGCTCTGAATTTCCTGAGTTCATAGATCTGTCCATCCGTATCACCTTGCTGTTTGGCCGGTGATATCCCGCGCGGCAAAGATGAACATGCCGACAAGCGGAACAACGACCGTAATCAGCATCTTTATGCGTAGAAATACCTTGTTCTTGGGTTTTATCCTTTGCTTATCTTACCCCTGTCGCAAGGATCAATAAGTATCATGGCGTTCTGTCCCCAATTCAAAATACCGGGGAGGAGTTGCGCCTCCACCTCCTCCCCGGCGACACAGGAAGCCTCCGGCGGCAGTTTGATTAAATCAGCAGGGCGCTTCAGCGTTCTTGCGCGAGTAATACCACCATGTGAGGAGTATGCAACTCACATAGAAGACGATGAATCCGTAAAGTGCCGCATGGGGGCCGCCGGTCATCGAAATTGAAGTGCCGAAACTCTTCGGGATGAAGAAGGCTCCGTAAGCGGCGAACGCCGAAGTTAAACCGAGCACGGCGGCTGCCTCCTTGTTGGCGTCCTTGATCGCCTGTTCCTCGGCTTCCTTCCCTTTGCCGGCCGCCTCCAGCAGTCGGTCGTCAAGAAAGATGACCGGGATCATCTTGAAGGTGGACCCGTTCCCGACTCCGGTGGTTGCAAAGAGGAGGATGAACATGGCGAGGAACCCCCAGAAGTTACCGCCAACTCCATTTTGGGGGAGGAAGTAGAGTACCCCGACCACAAAGCCGGCCATGAGGATGAAATTCCAGAAGGTGACCCTCGCTCCGCCGAGCTTGTCAGCCAGCCAGCCCCCCACCGGACGTATCAGCGCCCCCACGAAGGGACCGAGAAAGGCGTACTTGACGGGATCGATGCCGGGAAACTGGGATTTGGTCAAGAGCGGCAGACCGGCCGAGTAGCCGATGAACGAACCGAATGTGCCGAGGTAGAGCCAGCACATGATCCAGTTATGTTTTCGCTTGAAGATGATGGCTTGATCTTTGAACGAAGCCTTGGCGCTGGCGATGTCGTTCATCCCGAACCAAGCGGCGACTGTTGAGGCTACAATGAACGGGACCCAGATGAAGGCGGCATTTTGTATCCACATCGGTTTGATCTGCTCCCCGATGATACAGAGCTGGTTTGGTCCGCACAAGGCGGTGAAGGTGCCGGTTCCAATCACCAGCGGTACGAGGAACTGCATGCCGCTGACTCCGAGGTTACCCAGGCCGGCGTTCAGTCCAAGAGCGGTTCCCTTTTGCGCTTTTGGGAAAAAGAAACTGATGTTGGCCATGCTGGAAGCGAAGTTGCCACCGCCAAAACCGCATAAAACGGCCAGAGCCAGAAACATCGGATAGCTCGTGGTGGGGTCCTGAACGGCGAAACCGATCCCCACGGCAGGAATCAGAAGTGACGCAGTGCTGATGGCGGTCCATTTGCGTCCACCGAAGATCGGCACCATGAAGGAATAGAAAATGCGGAGTGTTGCCCCCGAAAGTCCCGGCAGCGCCGCCAGCCAGAAGAGTTTGTTGGTATCGTATTTGAACCCGATGTTGGGCAGGTTAACGCAGACTACGCTCCAGACCATCCAGACCGCAAAGGCCAGAAAGAGTGCCGGAATTGAAATCCACAGGTTGCGGTTGGCTATCGACTTGCCTTCCTTTTCCCAGAATTCCTTGTCCTCAGGGTTCCATGTTTCTAGTACTCTTGCCATTGTTGTCTCCTCGTCCGAATGTAGTTAACCATTTTCAAACTGCCGCATTTCCACGGGGTGTTTTTTCTTCATCATTTTTTGTACGACGTAGTGCAGTGAGATCAGACAACCAGCCGAGAGGACCAGCATGAACATCCAGCAACTGCTCCAGAGTCCGGTCCATTCCAGCAGATAACCAAACACGATTGGACATACGAAACCGCCCAGGCCGCCCAGTACTCCCACCATGCCGCCAACCACGCCGACCTCATCCGGAAAATAGTCCGGGATCAGTTTGTAAACCGCCGCCTTGCCGATTCCCCAGGTCATGCCGAGCGCCAGAACCAGCCCGGCGAATATCCAGACGTTGGCCTGAAAGAAAATCCGGGTCACCCCTTTGGCCAGCAATTCCTTTTTTTTGACCGTCTGTCCCGTTTTGACCACCGGTTCCTGCCAGGTCTGCTTTCCGGGAAGAATCAGCATCCGGTCATCGAAGTTCTCCAGCACCTGCGGCTTTGCCTTCAGGGCATAGGAGTAATCACCCAACACGGAAGTAGAGTCGCCTTTGATTTCCTTTACCACGACAGATGTGGCCGAGACCTCCTGGACAACACCGCCGCGTTTGGCCATGATGCCCCGGCCGGGGGATTGGATTTCCATTTTAGGCACAATCACCATCAGGCTGATGACGGTCGAAGCGCCCAGCACCCAGTACATGATCTGACGGCCACCGAACTTGTCGGACATCCAGCCGCCCAGGGCGCGGATCACCCCCGATGGCAGGCTGAACATGGAGGCAAACAGGCCGGCAGTCACCAGAGGCAGGTAATACACATTAACGAAATAGGGTACCAGCCATTGTGAGAAGGCCACAAAACAGCCGAATACCAGGAAGTAATACATGCCGAAACGCCAAACGCGGACATGCTTGAGCGGCGTCATCATCTGCATGAAAGACTTGCCGGAGCTGGCCGGTTTCCGGTTGTCGCTGAAGACAAAGAAAATCACACCCATTGCCGTCAGGATCAGCGCGTAATAAACCGGCAGATCACGCCATCCCTCAATATTGGCACCGTTGTTGGTAAGTTTGTTGAGCATGGTCGGGGCAAACATTGTTGTCAGAGCCGCCCCGGCGTTTCCGGCGCCGAAAATCCCGAGCGCCGTTCCTTGACGTTCGCGCGGATACCAGACCGAAGTAAAGGCGATGCCGATCGAAAAGCTGACACCGGCCAGGCCGAAACCGAAGCTGCAGAGGGCAAAGGAGTTAAAGCTGTCGGCTTTGGAAAGCAGGTACATCGGAATTGCACAGAGAATCAGCAGCGTTCCGTAGACCGGCTTGCCGCCGAACTTGTCGGTCAGCATTCCGGCCGGCAGGCGGAACAGCGAGCCGGTCAGCACCGGAATCCCGAACAGCCAGCCGATTTTCACCGGTCCCCAGTTGAAGACCTGGTTGTCGACCAGAAAGGTCACCAGCACGCCGTTGAACATCCAGGCCGCAAAGCAGATCGTAAAAGCCAGAGTGTTCAGAAAAAGATTCTTGTGCGATTTCCAGGTTGCAACTTCCAGCATCAACACACCTCTCCCGAACTCAGTTTAAATACTGATAATAATCACTTCGAGCGCCAGCGGTACAGAATTGGTGGATCTTTCAGGAAGTCAAACGGCAGATAAAGCATGTGCACGAGCTTGGTGAACGGCAGCAGCGCCACTATCAGGAAGGCACCGGCCGCATGCAGTTTAAAGACCAGCGGGAAGTCGGTTACGTAGTCAATCTGCGGATTGAAGGTCAGCAGCGACCAGAGATATGGAACCGCTGTGTGCAGGTACCACTGGGATCCCCAGCGCATGAAGGTTGCGACATAAACACCTGTCAGGGCCTGGCTGAGCAACAAGTAGAGCAGCACCCAGTCTGAGGCGAATGTCACCCGCTTCAGGATCGGTGTATTGACACGGCGCAGCAGGAGTGCCAGACAGCCGAAAACAGCGAAGAGCCCCAACGCCAGTCCGACGCTCTCGAAGATCAGCAGATTGCGCTCATTTCCGAGGAACGCTTTCATCGGACCGGGGGCTATCAGACCCAGGAGGTGGGCCGCCAGCAGCGGAATGATGCCGTAATGCCAGGGATTGATTCCCCAGAAGAGGGTTTTCCGCTCCAGAAACTGTGTGGAGTAGGCCGACCAGGTCAGACGATTGCTGAAAAACCGGTAGGGCGTTACGAAGATGATCAGTGCCAGGGCGGCGTAGGGCAGAACTATAAAGATAAAGTTATTCAACATGATTGCACCTCCTTACAATCTTCTGCGCAGAGCAGCCTGGCAGCTTCAACCAGCGTTTTCCAGGGAGAACCCTGCCGTTCGGCGAAAGCAGTATTCAACCGCTCCACCCCCGGCAACACGCAATCGGCAATGAACGGCTGCCTTGTCCGATCTCCCTCCAGCCGTGCCCGATGAGCCAAAAAGCCCAATACTACTGCAAGATGATCGGGCAGCTCGTTACCGGCGGGGCTGTATCCGCTACGTTCGAACTCCTGTTTCAACATGATCATATAGCCACCCTTCTTCTGGTTGTCGCCAAACAGATGGTGACCCAGGTATGGAGCGGTTGCCGGATTGAAATCAAAAGTGGCAACATACTCTTCCTGAAGCGCGGCCAGCGGCGATTGATCCGTAAAGTCCGCAAAAGAAGCAAGTGAGTAATTCAAGTCATGATTTTTCATATAAGCACTGACCAGGTCGCAGTCCGTTTTCAGCCTCTTCTTTTCCAGTGGATAGTCGACCATCCTGGCAAGAGCTTCATAGCAGTCGGCTATCATCATTTCGGACTCCTTGTCTTCTTCAGAATACCGAAACCGCTGGCACCCTTGCGCTGATAGGAATCCTGTTCCTCACGCTGCTGACCCGGAATGATATTCCGTTCGTTGTAACCGCCAATGGTGAAGAGACGATAGAGACGGTTAGCCCCGGCCTCATCAAGTCCCGCCTCTCTCAGGGTGGACTCCACGGCAGGCTGACCGAGATTCTGGGCACGCTTGAAAACCCGCAGGGCAATCAGCTTCTGTAATACCTCGACAATGATTTTATGGTTGCCGCCGGACAGGAGGCTGGCCAGGAAACTGACCGGTGCGCGCAGCTTCTCTTGCAGCGGGATCGCGCCATGAGCCGCCAGTTCGTGCAGATCACCGTTGGTGGCGATAACCGGTGAGAGCGACGGGATGTAATAGGCCATCGGCATGGTCCGGAACTCGGGGTGCAGCGGCAGGGCCACGCCAAACTCCTTGACCAGGGCGTAGACCGGCGATTTCACGGCCGCTTCCAGCCACTGGTCTGATACGCCATTCTTGCGGGCAGCCTCCCTGACCTGCGGATCACGCGGATCGAGGATCACTTCGCGGTGAGCCTCCACCAGCTGGTCATCCGGCTTGAGCAGCGCTTCTTCTACCCGGTCGGCATCGTAGAGTAATACGCCGACGTGGCGGATCCGCCCGACACAGCTATGAGCGCAGGCATTGCACTGACCGGTCTCGGTGCGCGGAAAACAGAAGATGCACTTCTCCGCCTTGCCGCTCTGCCAGTTGAAATAGACCTTCTTGTACGGGCAGGCGCTGGTGCAGAAACGCCACCCCTTGCAGACATCCTGGTCCACCAGCACTACGCCGTCCTCGCCCCGCTTGTAGATGGCCCGGGACGGACAGGAGGCTACGCAGGCCGGATTCAGGCAGTGATTGCAGATGCGGGGCAGATAGTGCATGAAAATCCGACCGTAGTCCTCGACGATCTTCCGGTCTTCAAGATTGACATCCTCAACGGCGTAGATCTGAGAACCGGAGAGGTCATCGTCCCAGTTGGGCCCGCCCGTGATTTCTTCGATCCGCTCGCCGGATACCTGGGAGAACGCCTCCGCCACCGGCTGATCACTGCCGGGAGGGGCCTTGTACAGATTGCTGTAATCGAAGTCGAAGGGTTCATAATAATCATCCAGCTTCGGCATATTGGGCTGAAAGAACATGTTGAAGAGCGTCGGCCCCTTGCCCATGGCCCGCAACTGCAGCTTGTTACCTTCGCGGAGCCAGCCTCCCTTGAATTTGTCCTGGTTTTCCCACTTTTTGGGATAACCGACGCCGGGCTTGGTTTCGACGTTGTTCCACCACATGTATTCGGCGCCCTTGCGGTCAGTCCAGATGTTTTTGCAGGAGATGCTGCAAGTGTGGCAGCCGATGCACTTGTCAAGATTGAATACCATTACCAGTTGCGCTCGTACGTTCATTGCCTCACCCCCTCAACTTTCTGACAACCACGTAGCTGTCACGGTTTACTCCGGTCGGCCCCCAGTAGTTGAAGTAATAACTGAATTGCGCATAGCCGCCGAGCATCAAGGTCGGCTTCAGGCGGATACGGGACAGGCTGTTATGGACCCCGCCCCGCTTGCCGTTCTTCCTGGACTTTTTGACATTCAGAGTTCTCTCCGGCGCGTGGTACATGATCGCTGCTCCGCGCGGGATGCGGGACGAAACTACGGCCCGGCTGACGACTACGCCGTTGGAGTTGAAGACTTCGATCGCTTCATTGTCTTCGATCCCGGCACTCGCCGCGTCTTCATGGTTGAGCCAGACGACCGGGCCGCCCCTGGAGAGGGTCAGCATGCGCAGGTTGTCGCTGTAGGTGGAGTGGATACTCCACTTGCCGTGCGGAGTCAGGAAGTTGAGGATCAGCCCGGTTTCCCCCTCGGTCTCATCCAGCATGGCCGGGTCAAGCTTTCCTTTGAAAGTTGGCAGCCCCTCGTTGAACTCAGCGTAATAGGGATGATCGAGATACAGGGACTGGCGACCGGAGAGCGTCCGCCAGGGCACGCCATACTCGACGTTCAGAGTGAAAGGCGCATAGGGACGGTTTTCGCTGACCAGCCCGCTCCAGACCGGTGTGCTGATGAATCGGCGCGGCTTCTGGGTGATCTCCTCCCAGGTCATGCGGAAGTTGCGGTCACCGGCCGAAATCTGGGCCAGCGGCTTGCCGACCCGTTTTTCCAGGTTCTGATAGGCACGATGGGCCAACTCGCCGTTGGTTTCCGGGGCAAATGACATCAGCACGTCAGCCACGGTACGTACGTCCTGGATATCAATGAAGGTTTCTCCTCCCCATGTGCGGGTCGGCATCTCCTTGAGGAGTTTTTCATGAACATCCTCCGCTTCCCAACTGACTCCGTGGGCATGCAGGTGACCAATGCCCGGCCCAAGTGACATGAAGCGGTTGTACAGATTGACGTAATCCCGCTCCACAATCGGCAGGTTCGGCATGGTCTTGCCCGGGATCGGCTCGCATTCGCCCAGTTTCCAGTCCTTAACGCTCCGCTGGGCAATTTCACCGGGTGTGTCGTGCAGCAGGGGCGCCGCTATGATATCCTTGAACGGCAGCGGGAAGTGCTTAGGCGCCAGTTCGCTGACCTGCTTGGCAATCAGGGCGAAGATGTCCCAGTCCGGCTTGGATTCCCAGGCCGGCGATACGGCGGCATCCATGCAGTTGACAAAGGAGTGCATGTCGGTGGTATTCAGGTCTGATTTCTCGTACCAGGTGGCCGCCGGCAGGACGATGTCGGAATAGAGGGTCGAGGTATCCATCCGGAAGTTGAGATCCACCACCAGGTCCATTTTGCCGGTGGGGGCCTGTTCGTGCCAGACAATATCCTTGACCTGCCCCTTGGCGGCCTCCTTGGCGGTGAAGCTGCTGTTGGGGGCGCCGATGACATGTTTGAGGAAGAATTCGTGTCCCTTGGCGCTGGAGGAAATGGCGTTGCCGCGCCAGATGAACCAGACTTTGGGCGAGTTGCCTTCACCATCCGGATCTTCAATCGCGAAGCGGGTTTCACCGCTCTTAAGGCGCTTGACAAGCCAGGCGCGGACCTCGTCGTCGGTAGTGGCTCCGGCCGCCTTGGCAGCTTCCATCAATCGCAGCGGGCTGTCGTTAAAATGCGGGGAGAAGGGCAGCCAGCCGAGCCTGACCGCCTTGGCATTTAAGTCGGCGGCATGCATCGGCATCATTTTCCCGGTTTCCGGCTTGAAGTAGTCCACAAAATTGCGATCATAGCGCCACTGGTCTGAATGCATATACCAGAAACTGGGTGTGTTCTGCAGTCGCGAGGCCTTGGTCCAGTCCTGAGCCATGGCGACCGAGGTCCAGGGGGCCAGCGGCACGACTTTTTCCTGGCCGACATAGTGGGCCAGGCCGCCACCGTTCCGACCGACGCTGCCGGTCAGGATCAGGGCGGTGATTGCGGCCCGGTAGATCAGGTCGTTGTGGTACCAGTGGTTGACACCGGCACCAATGATGATCATGTTCCGGCCGGTGCTCTGCTCTCCGTTTTCGGCCCATTCGCGGGCGATCTTTATCACGCTTTCGGCGGCAATGCCGGTATATTTCTCTTGCCATTTGGGAGTAAAGGGCTTGTCGGATTCATAGTTTGCGGGATAATCGCCTCCCAGACCGCGCGAGACTCCGAACTGGGCCATCATAAGATCAAACACGGTTGCGACCGTCACTTCGCCGTCCTTCGTCGTGATACGCCGGACCGGGACATCCCTGACCACATCACCGTCAGCCTCGAAGCTGAAGCGGACCGCGCCGGTCTCCTGGCCGATGAAGGTCAGGCTGCAGTCGATATCTTCTCCATCGACCATGTCCCGCATATCCAGGTTCCAGTTCCCCTCAGCCTTGCTCCAGCGTGAACCGAGACTGCCGTGGGGAATCCGGACGTTTCCGGAACTGTCACCGACGCACAGGGTCCAGTCGGCATGTTCGATCCCGGAAGCCCGCTCCAGTTCGGACGCACGCAGAAATTCTCCTTGTCTCAGTACTCCGTCCTTTTCGCCCAGCTTGACCAGAAACGGGAGGTCGGTGTATTTGCGTACATAGTCATTGAAGAAGGGCACCTGGCGATTGGCATAGAACTCTGTCAGTATCACGTGGTTGACCGCCATCCAGAAGGCACCGTCGTGCCCCTGCTCCACCGGCAGCCAGGCATCGGCAAACTTGCTGGCCATGCTGTAATCCGGCGACATGACCACCACCTTGGTGCCACGGTAACGCGCTTCGGTCATGAAGTGGGCATCCGGGGTGCGGGTCATGGGAACATTGGAGCCGCACAGAACGATATACGATGCGTTGTACCAGTCGGCCGACTCATTGACGTCGGTCTGCTCACCCCAGACCTGAGGCGATGCCGGGGGAAGGTCGCAGTACCAATCGTAGAAGCTCAAGGCAACGCCGCCAAACAGCTGCAGGAAACGGGTTCCGGCCGCGTAACTGATCATCGACATGGCCGGTATCGGTGAAAAACCGATCACCCGGTCCGGACCATGCTTTTTGGCCGTGTACAGGGATGAGGCTGCAATCAACTCCACCGCCTCTTCCCAGGAAGCACGACGAAAGCCGCCCATCCCGCGCTTGCTGGTATAACTTTGGCGTGACTCCGGGTTCTCCACGATGCTCTTCCACGCCTCAACCGGGTCGTCGTGCAGGGCGCGGGCCTGACGCCAGAGATCGATCAATACACCACGCATGTACGGGTGTTTAACCCGCAGCGGACTGTAGAGATACCAGGAATAACTGATACCCCGGGGACAACCGCGCGGTTCATGATTAGGCAGATCGCCATTGAACTGCGGATAGTCGTTGGCCTGCAGTTCCCAGCCGACAATGCCGTCCTTGACATGCACCATCCAGCTGCAGCCGCCGGTACAGTTGACGCCGTGGGTGCTGCGCACTACCTTGTCGTACTGCCAC
>JBBQCH010000027.1:0-26133 GCA_038318485.1 Geobacterales bacterium | reverse complement strand
TGGTTTGTGGCTTCCAAGGCCGGCAGCTATGATCTGTTCTGTTCCCAGTATTGCGGCACCGGCCATTCGGCCATGATAACAACCGTAGAGGCGCTTCCGGAAGCGGAGTTCAATCTCTGGCTGAACCAGGACCGCAGTGCGGCAGCGGCCAAGCCGGACGGCAGAAAACTGGCTGAGGAGAATGGTTGTTTGGGGTGTCACTCACTAGAAGGTTCAGCAAGTGTCGGGCCGACTTTCAAGGGACTCTTCGGCAGTCAGGTCAAGGTCACGCGTGCCGGTCGACCTATGACGGTTACTGTGGACAAGGGCTACCTGGAAGAATCGATCCGCCAGCCGGAGGCTGCCATTGTAGACGGTTTCCCGCCGATCATGCCGGCCGAGCCGGATCTGACTGAACTGCAGATCAAGGCGCTGGTGCAGTTTATTGTGGAGCTGAAATAATGCCGGCCTTTGTCCGATTACTGCGTGTCAAGTTGTCGTTACTGAACGGTATCGCCGCAGTGGGGGGCTATTTACTGTTTCCGACTGGAATTGAACTGACTGGCATGGCTGCCGCCTTTATTGGCGTGACCTTGCTGGCGGCCGGAGGATCAGCTCTAAACCAGGTGCTGGAGCGCGACCTCGATCGCTTGATGATGCGTACCAGAAACCGTCCGCTGCCGATGGGGCAGATGACAGCGCTGCAGGCGGCCTCTGCAGGGCTGAGCGTTCTTGTGTCTGGTCTGTTGTTACTGGCCGGTGTTGGCGGCCTGGTTCCGGCAATACTGGGTGCCGTAGCCCTGTTCTGGTATCTGGCCGTTTACACCCCCCTCAAGCGTCGTACATCCTTGACTCTGCCGGTAGGAGCGCTCTGCGGAGCCTTCCCGCCGCTGATCGGCTGGTGCCTGGCCGGCGGCATGCCTACCGATTTCCGCATCATGTTTCTGGCCGGCCTGCTGTTTCTTTGGCAGGTGCCCCATTTCTGGCTGTTTCAGCGACGTCATCAGGATGATTATCGCCAGGCCGGAATCCCGCTGTTCTGCAGCCAGTTCAGTGGAATGGGGCAAAACCCGTTCTTCTGGATCTGGATTACGGCTTTCGGGGCAAGTGCCATGCTGCTGCCCGCCTTCGGCCTCCTGGAACGCCCGTTGTCACTCTGGTATGCTGTTTTCCCTCTTTCGCTGATTCCAATCACCCTGCTTTGCACCGACCGCCAGCTGTTCCGCTATCTGAACCTTTTTCCGCTGCTGGTTTCCCTCCTTTTACTGATTCAAAAACAGATCTGATTATTAGATTGAAGACTTTATTGGTCTTGTTTGCCGTATTGTGTTATGATCTTTCTTAAAGTGGGAGTTCAAAACTCCTTTAGTTCAAATTGCCATTATGGTGATAACTTTTAGAAAGGAAGGTGTGTCATGAGAGTTACAGACTATCAAAAGGTATGTTACTGGACGGAACAACGCGAGGAAGGAATCAGGCTCAGGAATATTAATACGGGAAAGATCGGAGTCTCGTTTGGATGCACCAAAGAAGGCGAAACAGTTCAGGTCCGTCTTGAAAATGGTGAGCTTGATTCGTGGGAACGAGCAGAGTGTTCTGAAACCTCCCATTGACTTTATGGTGTCATAAACTGTGTTGGTTGCAATGTTTGAAATCGGTGGTACATATTGATAACAGGTTCTGTAATGAATTCGCTGTAATATTCATGATGGGCCTGCATCCCGATTTGAGGTGATTTATGGAGACCAGACTCAGAGCGACCCTCCCTGATCAGGAACTTATCAAGTTGTACGAACAAATGGTTCTTTCAAGGGAGTTTGAGGAGTTGTGTGCCGAGCAATATACCAAGGGGCATATAACCGGTTTTCTGCATCTGTACAGCGGCCAGGAGGCGGTGGCGGTCGGTGCCACAGCTGGCCTGCACAAGGATGATTATATCCTTTCCGCTTATCGTGAGCATGCCCAGGCAATTGTCCGGGGCGCTGATCCGCGCCGGGTGATGGCCGAGCTGTTTGGTAAAGCAACTGGTATTTGCAAGGGCAAAGGTGGCTCGATGCACCTGTTCGACCCGTGCCTCAACTTCATGGGTGGTTATGCGATTGTGGGGGGGCAGTTCCCGATCTCGGTCGGCTTGGCCTTTTCCGCCAAATACAGGCGGGAGAATCGGCTGGCAGCCTGTTTCTTCGGAGATGGCGCCGTTAATCAGGGTACTTTTCACGAATCACTTAACTGGGCCCGCCTCTGGGAACTGCCGGTGCTTTTTATCTGTGAAAACAATTTCTACGGCATCGGCACTGAGGTCCACCGCTCTTCGGCCCTGTCCAGCATACACAAGCGCACCTGCGGCTACGATATCCCTTCCGAAAAAGTGGACGGCATGGATGTGATCGCCGTTTACAAGGCGGTCAAGCATGCCGCAGAAAAAGTGCGGGAAAGCTCGCTTCCCTATTTCATCGAAGCGGTCACTTATCGTTTTCGCGGTCACTCCATGGCTGATCCGGCCAAATATCGAAGCGCTGCTGAACATGAAGTCTGGAAATCACGGGATCCGATACCGGCATTGGCTAAAAGGCTGATTGAAGAAGGCATCACCGACGATGGCCATCTGGAGGAGATCCGCAACAGCTGCCTGAAGGTTGTCCTAGAGGCTGTCAAGTTTGCCGAGGAGTCCCCCTGGCCGGAAGACGCGGAGGTGTACAATGACATCTATGTCTGAAATGACCTACAGAGATGCGTTGAACCTGGCCCTGAAGGAAGAAATGCGCCGGGATCCCTCCGTGGTGTTGTGGGGGGAAGATGTGGCGCTTTACGAGGGGGCATTCAAGGTGACCCGAGGGCTTCTGTCCGAGTTTGGCGAAGAGCGGGTCAGGGACACCCCCATCTCCGAGAACACGATTGTCGGGGTGGCGGTCGGCGCTGCCATGGGCGGCCTGAGACCGGTGGCCGAATTGATGACGGTCAACTTCGCCCTGCTGGCAATGGATCAGATCGTCAACCACATGGCCAAGATCAGTTCCATGTTCGGAGGGCAAACCTACCTGCCGATGGTGGTGCGGATGCCGGGCGGCGGCGGCAGCCAACTGGCCGCCCAGCATTCCCAATCTCTGGAAAGTTACTTCATGCATTGCCCCGGCCTGCGGATAGCCTATCCTTCCACTCCTGCCGATGCCAAGGGCCTGCTGAAGAGCGCCATCCGTGACAACAATCCCGTGATTTTCCTCGAACATGAACTGCTCTACAACAGCAAGGGGCTGGTGCCGGATGACCCGGAGTTTCTGATGCCGTTCGGCCAGGCCAATGTCGTCCGGTCCGGGGCGGATGTGACGATTGTTGCCTATGCCCGTATGACCATCCTGGCACTGCAGGCGGCAGAAATACTTGAAAAAGAGGGGATCTCATGCGAGGTAATCGATCTGCGCACACTTTGTCCACTGGATACTGAAACTTTCGTCGCGTCAACCAGGCGGACCGGTCGGGCCGTGGTGGTTGAAGAATGCTGGCGTACGGCGGGCCTGGGGGGCGATATTGCCCACCGGATTCACGAAGCATGCTTTGACAGCCTGCTGGCGCCTGTCAAGCGCGTATCAGGCCTGGATGTACCAATGCCCTATTCGCGCAAGATTGAAAAGATCTGTATTCCCCGGACCGAAACGATTGCGGATGCAGTCCGTGAGGTTGTCAGCCGGAAATTCTGAACTATGTTTTTTTTGAGGGGGGGATATGGCGACAGAAATCACAATGCCCAAGCTTTCCGACACGATGACCGAGGGTCAGTTGGGTGCCTGGCGCAAGAGTGTCGGTGAAGAAATTGAGCGGGGCGACATCATCGCCGAGGTTGAAACCGACAAAGCGACAATGGATCTGGAGGCCTTTACATCCGGAATCCTTCTGGAACAGCGTATTCAAGCCGGCGAACTGGTGCCGGTCGGGACAGTTATAGGATTGATCGGCCTTAAGGATGAAGCTGTGCCGGAGGGCGCGTCAACCGAAAATATATCAAGTTCTGAAACATCATCTGTAAAACCAGTTGAAACCTCCGTTGCTGCAAAACCCGCCCCACACATAACAGAATATCATTCAGTGCCGTCTGTCGGCCTTGCCGCCCCGGTTGTACGCCACCGTGCCGCTGAACTTGGAATAGATCTGGTGGAAATCGACGGAAGCGGTCCGGATGGCAGAATACTGCTGGATGACCTGGATCAATTCGCAGCAACATCCAAGGTGCCTGGTGAAACGCTCATAAAACCCCCGGTTGATTCGGTCGTTGACCGGTTGACAGTATCTGATTCCGGGAATATTGCTGTTGAACCGCTCAGCCGCATGCGGGCGGCAATAGCCAAGGTCACCGCAAATTCGTGGCGTACTATTCCGCATTTTTACATTTCGGTTGAAGTTGAGATGATGCTTGCTGAAAGGATCGTTAGTGATTTGAAGAGCGAGGGGGAGGTTGTATCGCTTAACGCACTGATACTGGCCGCCGTTGCAGCATCTCTTGTCAAGTATCCGGGGCTGAATGCCACCCTTACAGATAGCGGTCTCCTGAAATATTCTGACGTAAATTTGGGGTTTGCCGTGGCGGTTGAGGGCGGACTTCTTGTTCCGGTCATCAGAGACGCCGAAAATAAGGGAGTACGGGCGTTGAGTAAAGAAGCCGGTCGTTTGTCTGACAAGGCCCGGAGTGGAAACGTATCAGAGTCTGAAATCTCCGGAGGCACCTTCAGTGTATCAAATCTAGGAATGCATAAGGTAGGCTCCTTTGCCTCGATCATTATGCCGTACCAGTCCGGTATCCTGGCGGTCGGCACGGTATCTGGCCGTCCCGTGGTTCGGAACGGCAATCTGGAAGTAGGTAGAGTTATGACCGCGACCCTGTCATGTGACCACCGGATTATTGACGGCGCCTACGCTGCCGCCTTTCTGAACGAGTTCAAGCGCCTTCTGGAAAACCCGTCCGAGCTGCCGGCCTGAAAGGAGATTGCCATGAAAATATTCATCAGTGGTGCAACCGGTTTCGTAGGTGGGCATCTGACCCAGGAGCTGCTGCGCAGGGGGCACGAACTGCGATTGCTGACCCATCGTAGCAGGCGGTCTACATCAGGCATCGAACAGGTCGAGGGGGACGTGACCAGGCCGGAAACACTTGAAGGTGCTGCCAAGGGTTGCGATGCGGTCATTAACCTGGTCGGCATTATCCGGGAGTTTCCCTTTAAAGACGTTACTTTCAAGAAGCTGCATATACAAGCGACCGCCAATATGCTGGCCGCCGCCCAGAAAGCCGGTGTTCGCCGTTATCTGCAGATGTCGGCCCTGGGAACCCGTTCCGGGGCCGTTTCCAATTATCACCAGAGCAAATGGCAGGCCGAGCAGCTGGTGCGCAGCACCGGCCTTGACTGGACCATCTTTCGGCCGTCCCTGATTTTTGGTCTGAAAGATGCCTTTGTCAATATGCTGGCTTCTCAATTGCGGCTGGCCCCGATAATGCCGGTGATAGGCGACGGCCGCTACCGTCTTCAGCCGATCCATGCCGATGACGTGGCGCGCTGCTTTGCCCTGGCACTGGAAATGCCTGAAACGATCGGTCAGGCCTATGAATTGTGCGGACAGGACTGCATGAGCTATGAAGAGCTGCTGGATGCGATTGCTGCCGCCCTAGGCAAGTCCAGGCCGTTCAAGCCCCATGCTCCGTTGGGGCTGATGAAGCTGATCATTCCGGTAATCCAGAAAATCCCGCTGTTTCCAATTACGATGGATCAATTGCAGATGCTGCTGGAAGAGAGCGTTTGTGACGGTTCCTGGCAGAAAATATTTGGCTTCAAGCCACGCGGATTTCAAGAGGGAATCTACGAATATCTGCACAAAACTTGACCATAGAGCATTATTGCTGTATAAGCTACAGCATGAATCGTCAATTTTTCAATATTATAGCACTGTTTATCGTTGCGGCGACCCTGTCGATGCCGGCTATAGAGGCTCGGGCTGGCGAAGAACCGGTGTTGACAGAACTCACAAAACAGGCTCCTTCTATTCTGGAAGAACTGCTGTTGAAAAGCAGTCCTTACGAGTCGGTGGATGCGGTTGCCACCTACTATGCGAAACGCTTCGAGGGGCGGCCGACTTCTTCCGGCTATCCCTATAATCCTGATAAGTTGACCGCTGCCCACGAAAGTCTCCCATTTGGCACAGTCGTGCGGGTGTTGAATCCGGAGACCAAGCAGGAAGTTCATGTGACAATCACGGATCGTTGCGCATCCAAGGCTTATCACTTCATCGACCTTTCCCGAGCGGCTGCAAAAAAGATCGGCCTGTGGGGCAAAGGTAAAATCAAGGTTGTTATATATCCGTTGCTGGAAGAAAAGCTGAAAGAACCGGCCTGATGCGCTAATACACTACAACAAAAAAAAGGCGCTTTACCGGATGATTCGGAAAAGCGCCCTTTTTGTTTTTTACATTTGAATCCGGATTATTCTGCCGCGTCAAACGTCAGCCTGAAACAGCTTCCTTCTTCCGGCTTGCTTTCGACTTCAAGTCTCCCGCCATCTTTCTCTATCAGAGTTCTTGTTACAAACAAACCTAAGCCGGTCCCGCCCGCTTCCAGTTTGGTTGTGAAATAAGGGTCGAATATTTTTGAAACGGTTGTTTCGGTCATGCCGTAGCCACTGTCGGTTATGGCAATCCGTACCTTGCCATCTTCCGTTGAATATGACTCAACCAGCAGGGTACCTCCGGTTTCATCCATTGCTTGAAGGGCGTTTATGATGATATTGAGCAGAACCTGCTTGAGGGAATTGCTGTTTGTCCCGATCATGGGCAGGCTGTAATCCAGTTGGCGGGAAACAGAAACAGCACGCTGGGCAGCTTCGAATCCAATGAAGTCCAATACAAAATCAATAGTAAGATTGACGTCAGATACACCGCCGATATTTTCATGGCTGCTAAAGCTCAGGAGTCCGCGGGTCAGTTGTGACAGACGCTGGGCTTCCGAGCTGATCCGTCCCACCATCTCTCTTACGAACTCCGGAATTTCCTCTTCTCTCAGGATCATCTGCGCTGCAGATGTTATCACCGAAAGCGGGGCATTCAGTTCGTGCACTACACCTGCCGAGATCCGTCCAAGTTCGGCCATTTTCTCGTTATAGGCCATTTGCCGGAACCGCTCGTCGCTGATAGCGCCGCTGCTATGCGTTTCTGCCGTGTCCGTCATACTTGCTCCAGATATTTGCTGTTCATTTAACTGAAAGAAGCCGCCCACAATCGGGGCGGCTTCCTGTGGTTTGAATACGGGAGTAAGCTGATGTTACATGTTGTAGGCGGACTCGGAATGCTGAGTCTGGTCGAGGCCCATGATCTCATCTTCTTTCTCGACCCGCAGACCAATGGTTTTGTCGAGTATGAAAGCCAGTATGAATGTCACGATGAAAGCGTAGGCACCGGCTGCCACTACGGCTATCAACTGAATCATCAGCTGCTTGGCATTGCCTGCCAGCAGGCCGGTGGCGCCGACTGTTGCAAATACACCGGTGATTATTGCTCCAAAGCTGCCGCCGATGCCGTGAACACCAAAGGCATCCAGTGAATCGTCATACTTCAGCTTGGCTTTGAGCAGGATGCCGCCGTAACAGACCAGGCCAGCTGCCAGACCCATCAGCAGGGCCGCTCCCGGTTGTACAAAACCGGCCGCCGGAGTGATGACAACCAGACCAGCTACAACGCCGGAACCGAAACCGAGTGCACTCGGCTTGCCGGAGTGAAGCCACTCTGCAAACATCCAGGAAAGACCGGCAGCAGCCGGAGCGATAGTGGTGGTGGCGAATGCCAGGCCGGCCAAGCCGCCGGCTGCGTCGGAGTTATTGGCACCGACAATTGCCGAACCGGCGTTGAAGCCGAACCACCCGAACCAGAGCAGGCCGACGCCCAGCAACGTCAATGGCAGGTTGTGGGGAGCCATGCGCTCATGGGGATAGCCGTGGCGTTTGCCAAGAAAGAACAGGAATGCCAGAGCAGATATACCGGACGAGAGGTGAACAACAGTACCACCGGCGAAATCCAGGGCGCCCTTTTTGAAGAGCCAGCCGTCGCTCATCCAGACCCAGTGAGCCAGCGGGTCATAAACCAGAGTTGTCCAGAGCAGAATAAATACGCAGTAGGCGGAAAACTTTACGCGCTCGGCCATGGCACCGGAGATAAGTGCTACGGTAATTATGGCGAACATGCACTGATACATGGAGAACACAAGCTCGGGAATTGCGCCAGGCTCCTTGGTATAGTTCTGGAATAGTGCCCATTCCACAGTGCCGCTGGCGGCGTCCTTCATTATAATCAGGCCGTTCAGCATAACCTTGCTGAAATCGCCAATCAGTCCCATGTGGCCCACATCATTGCCAAAGGCCAGCGAATAGCCGACTACAGCCCACTGTACGCCGACAATACCCATGGCAACAAAGGAGTGCATAAAGGTGGAAAGTACGTTCTTCTGGCGAACCATGCCGCCGTAAAACAGGGCCAGACCAGGGATCATCAGCAGAACCAGCGCTGATGAAACCAGCATCCAGGCGGTATCACCGGTGTTCAGAACCGGCTTGACATCCGGCGGAGTTGCCGGAGCAGCTGCCGCAGGCGCAGGTACGGCAGAGTCAGTCGGCTTGGCGGCATCTGCGCCTGCAGTCGCTGGAACAGCGGCCGGAGCTGTAACAGACGGCGCTGCATCTGTCTTTTCTTCAGCCATGGCGGCCACCGGAATCAGGCCTGCCATGAGGACGAGCATTATTGTTGCAAAGTACAGTTTGAGTTTCATGGGTATCCTCCAGGGATTTATCGCGTCGTTATCAGATCGCGTCGGAGCCTGTTTCGCCGGTTCTGATACGAACCGCCTCTTCCAGTGAGATGATGAATATCTTGCCGTCGCCGATCCTTCCGGTTTTTGCAGTATTCTGGATAGTTTCGACCACTTTGTTTACCAGATCGTCGCTGACGGCGATCTCCATCTTGATTTTAGGGATAAAATCCACAACATATTCAGCGCCGCGGTACAGCTCTGTGTGACCTTTCTGACGGCCGAATCCCTTGACTTCACTGACGGTAATACCTTCGATGCCGATCTCGTTCAGGGCATCCTTTACTTCGTCAAGCTTGAATGGTTTTATGATCGCTTCGATGAGTTTCATTATGCAGACCTCCTTGTGTGCGTGTATGGTTAAGCTCCTTGAAAAAGACGGGGGCGGGTTGCGTCCGCCCCCGGATTAAAGGAGGGACAGCTTAGAAAGATAAATCCAGCTGGGTTGTCAGTGCCGGCTTTCCGCCGGGCAGATCGCCAGCGCCAGAAGGATTATAGAAGGGGTTGAAGAAAACAGCGCCCACAATCAGGGAAACATTCTTGTTGAATGCCCAAGAGCCGCCTACGCTGATTTCCCCATTCATGTTGTTTCCGCTCATATAATCGACAGCCAGCCAGAGTTTGTCGTTTATCTCGGGCATGCTTCGATCCCAGGATGCCATGATGCCACTATTGTTGTTCTTGGGGTTGAATGATGTGGTCAATGCCCTTTCAGAGCCGTAGTAACCGCCAACTGACAGTCTACCAATCACTGGCAGAGTTTTAGCTACCAAACCGTAAGCTATGTTCTGACGCGTAGAAAGGAAGTTCTCCGGTTTGTCGTAAGTACCAATGTTGTACATACCAACAGCAAAAGCCGGCAGCCCCTTGATTCCAAATGCATCCTCAGGTGTGCCAAGCTTGGCGTTAAAGTAGAAGGGATGATTATCGTAGGATTCGATATCTTGTTTGAGGAAATCAGCTCCGACTTCAAGTTTGATATTTTCAAATGGGAGTACACCTGCACTCAAACCTATGTTGTACATATTTGTGCCAGCTGTACTTGATTTGGAGGCAAAACGAGCATAATTATCGATATCGATATGGATATCTTTGAAGCTCTTTACATCAGTTGATGGAATCCAGATCTGGGTTGAGGGGGTTGCCATTGCCGAACTACTTGCCATCGCCACTACTGCACACGCTGTTGCCAAAATTCTTCCGAGTTTCATCTTTCCTCTCCTTTTCATCGTTGATTTTGAACGGTGATCGAATGAAAACTCCATTGGTCCCATCGTTGCACGTTCTGTAGAGTAGTCAATCTATTGCTTTCTAATTAGCATGGGGCGTGCCAATATTCATAAGTTTAATAAAAACGATATGTTGTGATGCTGTGGCGTTCCGTGTGCCCTTCGCTTTGGTAGAAGTGTGATTAATTTTTAAGCACAGCCGCTGAAAATATTGGTAATGGCATTTATGTGAGCATGGCAACGCATGTTTAGTCAGCATAAAATGGCTATCAGCTGATCTGCTGAAAAATGATGCAGACTTTGAATCTGTATTTGACGGAAGACTGCACTTTCGAGTAGTTTGGGTAAATTATTAAACTTTAAAGGGGGAGATACCATGCAAGCAGCGGCAAAAGTCAGCGAGGTTCCAAACTTTGGTAAAAAAGTTGTTTCGGTTTTCGGTAAAGAAATCCTTCTGGTCAACATCAAAGGGACTATTTTTGCGGTAGAGAATGAGTGCCCTCATCAGGGCAGTCCTCTGGGAGCGGCTGTCGTCAAGGATGGCCATATCTCCTGTCCCAGGCATGGCTACCGCTTCAGTTTGACTGACGGTAAATGTGCTGAGCATCCCGACTTTGTTCTGATAACTTATCCTGTCAAGCTTGATGGTGACGAGATCCTGATCGATCTGGGATGATTTGTGGATCACATCCTGATGACACTGATTGCAGTCGGCATCGTCATTATTTCAGTGGCGGCTGCCGGCCATGCGCTGCTCTATAAGCGTGATTCCCGGGCGGCCCTGGGATGGATGGGGCTCTCCCTGACACTGCCACTGCTCGGGCCTTTTCTGTATTGGTGCATGGGAATCAATCGAATTTCGCGTCGGGCCCGCAGCTGGAAAATGAGCGGTCGGCGGGTCAGCGGCACCCGGATTTATCCAATTGAAGAGCAGAAGTGGGAATCGGCTCCACTGCCGGACGAGGCTCGTCATCTGGTGAATTTGCGCACGTTGGCCGACCGGATAATCAGAACCAGGCTGCAGAGCGGTAATCAGATCAGACTGCTGGAAAATGGCGAGACTGCTTACCCGGCCATGCTGGCGGCCATTTCGCAGGCAAAACACAGCATAAACCTGAGCAGTTATATCTTCGATGCGGACGGCATAGGGGCTATGTTTGTGCGGCATCTGAAGGACGCCGCCGAAAGGGGCGTGGAGGTGCGGGTCATAATTGACGCTTTGGGTGAAAAGTACAGCCGCGTTTCTCCGTTCAAGCAGCTTAATTCATCCCTGGTGAACATTGTGCGTTACCTGCCGCTCAGCGATGGCGCCCATATCAACCTGCGCAACCACCGCAAACTGCTGATTATCGATGGTTGCCACGCCTTCACCGGCGGCATGAATATTCGCAGTCGCCACCAGCCAAGCATCTCCTCCCCGGACACAGCTATTCAAGATTTGCACTTCGGTGTCAGGGGACCGGTGGTAAACGACCTGCAACGCGCCTTTTTGAAGGACTGGTATTTCGTTACCGGTGAAATCCAGGATAACCCACTTTTTTTCCCTGACATTGAGCCTCAAGGAAGCGCCATAGTACGTTGTATCAGTGACGGACCGGACAGTGAATTCAGAAAGCTGGAGCAGATCATCATGGGCGCGCTCTCCTGCGCCGGACGATCCGTCCTGATCATGACCCCCTATTTCATTCCCGACCGTCCCATGGTCTCAGCACTGATCACCACCGCCCTGCGCGGGGTGGATGTGTGCATCGTGCTTCCCTCCCTGAACAATCTGCCCTTTGTGCATTGGGCTACGCGCGCCATGTTATCCGAATTGCTGGTCAATGGCGTGCGGGTTTATTATCAGCCACCACCTTTCGTTCACACCAAATTGCTGCTGGTGGATGATGTCTGGGCGCTGATCGGATCAGCTAATCTGGACCCGCGCAGCTTGCGACTGAATTTCGAATTGAACCTGAGTATTTTTGACAGTGTTCTGGTGGTTGAAATCAGGAAATATTTTGATACAAGCCTGGCCAAGTCCCATGAGATGACTGCGGCGGAACTGGATCGGGCCAGTTTACCAGTCAAGCTGCGCGACAATCTGGCCAGGCTTTTTTCTCCGTACCTCTAAAAAACCAATAAGACTCTTTTTATCTTCTTGACAATGGCATGATTGATTGGTATTGTTTTTACATTAATTGTTACTTTTACTCAAAAGGAGAATGCCAATGTGCCTTACAACCCTGGTTACACAACAAGCCCCTGATTTTACAGCTGAAGCGGTCATGCCCGACAACACTTTCGGCAACATCACACTTTCCGGTTTTAAAGGAAAATACGTCCTTCTATTCTTCTATCCTCTGGACTTCACCTTTGTCTGCCCTTCCGAAATCCTGGCTTTTGACAAGCGTGTCAATGAATTCAAAGCTAAAAACTGTGAGGTGATCGGCGTCTCGGTTGACTCCAAGTTCACCCATTTGGCCTGGAAAAACACCCCGGTTGAAAACGGTGGTATCGGCAACATCCAGTACCCGCTTGTTCAGGATCTGGACAAGGAAATCGCCAAATCCTACGGAATACTACTCAATGGATCGGTTGCACTGCGCGGACTGTTCCTGATCGATCCTACCGGGACGGTGCGTCACTGCATAATCAACGATCTTCCGCTGGGCAGAAGCGTTGTTGAGGCGCTGCGGATGGTGGATGCCGTACAGTTTTCCGATACGCATGGTGAAGTCTGTCCGGCCAATTGGCAGGAAGGTGAAGAAGCTATGAAACCGACTGCTGAGGGGGTAGCTTCCTACCTGGCCAAACACGCCAAGTAGTGCGCTTGATACTGTTGCAGTAGCCAATCTGAAATCAATGAAGTTCGAGGCGCGGCCATACTGGTCGCGCCTTTTCAATTAAGTTTTTCAATGCTTTTTGTTGACAAAACAGCACCATGAAATTTATCATAAGAAACTTTGTATACTTAATGTGGATTTGGGGGAAATGATGGGTAAAACTTATAAAATCGCGGTTCTGCCGGGTGACGGGATCGGACCGGAAGTAATGGCTGAGGCACTAAATGTACTTGATGCTGTCGAAAAAAAATTTGCAGTGACTTTTGAGCGCACCCACGCCAACGTGGGGGGCGCTGGTATCGATATCGAAGGAAAGGCTCTGCCGGAGACGACCGTCAATATCTGTAAAGCCAGCGATGCGATCCTGTTCGGCTCGGTCGGCGGTCCCAAGTGGGAAACCCTGCCTCCTGACGAGCAGCCTGAGCGTGGAGCGCTGTTACCATTACGCAAGATTTTTGGTCTGTACGCTAATCTGCGCCCGGCCATCATTTTCCCCTCCCTGACCGGTGCTTCATCGCTGAAAGAGGAGGTCATTGCCGGCGGTTTCAATGTGCTGGTCATTCGAGAGTTGACCGGCGGGATATATTTTTCCCAGCCAAAAGGAATCGAAGGCGTCGGGCGTGAACGGGTAGGGGTTGATACAATGCGCTACAGTGTTCCTGAAATCGAGCGCATCACCCATGTGGCTTTCCAGGCGGCCCGCAAGCGCGGCAGCAAAGTTTGTTCAATCGACAAGGCCAACGTGCTTTCCACCTCGGTCCTCTGGCGCGAAGTCGTGACCGGCATTGCCAAGGAATATCCCGATGTTGAGCTGTCCCACATGTACGTTGACAATGCCGCCATGCAGCTGGTCAAGTGGCCCAAGCAGTTTGACGTCATCCTCTGTGAAAACATGTTCGGCGACATCTTGTCAGACGAAGCCGCCATGCTGACCGGTTCCCTGGGAATGCTCCCATCCGCTTCGCTGGCCGAAGGGACTTTCGGCATGTACGAGCCGTCCGGCGGATCGGCTCCGGATATCGCCGGACAGGGCATTGCCAACCCGATTGCCCAGATTCTGTCGATGGGGATGATGCTCAAATTCTCGTTCGGCATGCTGGATGCGGCTGAGGCAATCGACAACGCCGTGGCCAAGGTTCTTGACCTGGGCTACCGAACCCGTGACATTTTTCAGAACAAAGCAGGCGAAAAACTGGTTAATACAAAAGAAATGGGCGATGCGATCATCGCAGCCCTTTAAATTTAAACGTCAAGAAAAGGAACAGAGATTATGAAAGTCGGAATCGTCGGATGGCGCGGTATGGTTGGTTCGGTTCTTCTCCAGCGGATGGTGGAGGAGGGTGATTTCAACATCGGCATTGAGCCGGTATTTTTCTCGACCTCGCAGGCTGGACAGCCCGCTCCCATGAATGCGGGCACCCTGAAGAGTGCCGATGATATAGCTGAACTCAAGAAGCTTGACATTATCATCACCTGCCAGGGGGGCGACTACACCAAGGCTGTTCACCCGGAACTGCGCAAGCAGGGCTGGACTGGCTACTGGATTGACGCTGCTTCCACGCTGCGGATGGAGTCGGAAGCCGTTATCATCCTCGATCCGGTCAACCGGGACGTAATCGACAAAGCTCTAGCCAATGGACAGAAGGACTTTATCGGCGGCAACTGCACCGTCAGCCTGATGTTGATGGCGCTGGGCGGGCTGTTCCGGGCCGGACTTGTGGAATGGCTGACCTCCATGACTTACCAGGCCGCCAGCGGCGCCGGTGCCCCTAATATGCGAGAACTGTTGTCCCAGATGGGTGCTCTGAGCGGTACCGTGGCGGAAGAGCTGAAAAACCCCGGCTCAGCAATTCTCGAAATCGACAAAAAAGTTACCTATGCCCTGCGTGACGGTACCCTGCCGACCAAGGAATTCGGTTTCCCGCTGGCCGGAAACGTACTGCCATGGATCGACCGTGAAGTGGAAGACGGCCAGAGCCGCGAAGAGTTAAAAGGCTTCCTTGAAACCAACAAGATTCTTGGTTTAGTCAACCCGATCCCTGTCGATGGCATCTGTGTCCGGGTCGGCGCCATGCGCTGCCACAGCCAGGCCCTGACCATCAAACTGAACAAGGATCTGCCGATCGAAGAGATCGAAAACCTGATCAAGAACGACAACCAGTGGGTCAAGCTGATTCCGAACAGCAAGGCCGAAACCTTGGCCGGACTGACTCCGGCGGCCGTTTCCGGAACCCTGACGGTACCGATCGGTCGTCTGCGCAAGATGAAAATGGGGCCGCAGTACGTTCAGGCCTTCACCTGCGGCGACCAGTTGCTGTGGGGCGCTGCCGAGCCTCTGCGCAGGATGCTGCGGATTCTTGTCGGAAAATAATATTTCAACTCAGAAACAAGGAAACAGCAAGCTTTAAGTATGAAACGCCCCTTTGCCGGGGCGTTTTCATTTTGAAGCTTTGCAGGTGCCGGATAACTTTTTATTTTTCTCCGTGTCTCACGGTCTCTGTGATAGGCTATTACCATGATAAAACAAACTAAACCCGAACTTTTAGCTCCTGCCGGATCTCTGGAATCATTCTTTGCCGCTATGGAAAAGGGGGCCGATGCTGTTTATGCCGGCCTGCAGGACTTTTCAGCCCGGGCGCGGGCCAGGAACTTCACTCTCAAGCAGATGGAACGAATGCTGGCCTACGCTCATGCACAAAACCGGCGGGTCTATATTACTCTCAACACCCTGGTTAAAGAGAAGGAATTGCCGCAACTGGTTGAGACCCTGACTGCTCTGGCCGGAATGCGGGTGGACGGGGTCATTCTTCAGGATCTGGCCGTTGCCAGGCTGATTCGCAACCATTTCCCCAGCATCCCTCTGCATGCTTCAACCCAGATGACGATTCACAACACCCCCGGTGTCAAGATGCTGGAACAGCTCGGATTCCAACGGGCGGTGCTGGCGCGGGAACTGGCGGTGGACGAGATTGCAGCGATTGCGGCTGCTACGCCGGTGGAGATCGAGTGCTTTGTGCATGGCGCTCTTTGTTTCTCGATTTCGGGACAATGCTTCTTCTCATCCCTGCTGGGTGGGCATAGTGGAAATCGTGGACGTTGCGCACAGCCTTGCCGTCGACTCTACGATCACCGTGGTAGGGAAGGGCACTATTTCTCCACCAGCGATCTGTCCGCCATTGACCTGCTTCCGGATTTGATCAAAGCCGGCGTAAAATCCCTCAAAATCGAAGGGCGCATGAAATCGGCTGAATATGTGGCCAGTGTGGTTGAAGCCTACCGCTCCGTCCTGGATGCTCCGGAAGGGTCGCAGAAAGAAACTCTGTCTGCCGCCAAGGAAATCTTGAAATATTCGTTTGGGCGCACTCCGACCAAAGGTTTTCTGGCCTCACAACAGCCGGATGATATTGCCAACCCCTGGCAAAAAGGGGGTACCGGACGCTACATCGGCCAAATCAGGAGTATCAAGGGCAAGCGCCTGACCTTCGAAACGCGCGATGCCCTGCATGTTGGAGATCGTCTCCGGGCTCAACCCAAGAGCGATATGGCCGGTCAGGCTTGGACAGTTCGTGAACTGTTTCTGAACCGTCGCAAGGTGATGGAGGCAAAAGCCGGCAGCGCTGTCGAAGTGGATACGCCTTTCGACTTTTCAGTCGGTGACTCGATCTACAAAGTTTCCTCTAGGGAAGCCTTCACCCTCAGCGATAACGCCTGTCAGCGCAGGCTGGAAGCGATCCAGACTGACAAACTCAACTGCCGACTGGCTTTGGCGCTTACTACAGACCCGGCTGACGATTCAGCAACACTGCATATAAAGGCTGCGGTATCCGGCTCGCACTATGAATTCGATTTCCCGCTTGGTATTCTGGAAACTGCCCGCAGTGGCAACATGCAGTCGGTTCTGGCCGGGCAGTTTGCAAAATGCGGCGATACCCCCTTCCGGCTGGAGTCGTTGGAGGCCCCGGATTTTCCGGCTGTGCTGATCCCGATGGCAACTTTCAAAGAGCTTCGCCGAGCCTTCTACCAGCAGCTGCAGGAAGCTGTTTTTAAAGGATTCCGTGAGCAGCTGACAACGGCTCGTAAGATGGCGCTTAAAGATATTGATTCCCTAAGAAGTAAAACTCCGGTAGCTTCACAAAAAGAGACTCTGACGATTTTCATGGATCAGCCCAAGGAGTGGCGCTTTCCGCTTTTAAATGGGGCCGACAGTACGCTGCTGCCTCTTTCCAAGGCTGCTATCCACCAACTCCCCTCGACGGTTCCACGCATGCGGGGCTCGGAAGATCAAATTATCTGGCAACTGCCCTTCATGCTTTTTGACCGCGATCTGCCGCTTTACCGCGATACGCTCCAGCAGTTGCACAAAGCCGGTTTCCGTCGCTTCGAAGTTGCCAACCTTTCCCACTTTGAACTGCTGCGTGGTCTGGGCGGGCTGCATATTTCAGCCTGGCACCGTTGTTTCTCACTCAACAGCCAGGCTCTGGAAGCCTGGCGCGAACTCGGCACAGAGTCGGCCACACTTTACATTGAGGATGACAACGCCAATCTTGCGGAACTGTTAAAAGCCGGGTTGGAGATTGAACGACGAGTTGTTGCCTACGCTCCGCTGCCGGTTATGACCACCAAAATCCGCATGAAGGAAGTTCATGGCAACGTTCCGCTGCATTCGGACCGTGGAGAAGCATACCTCGTTTCGACCCATGACGGTCTACAGACAATCAGCGCTGCTACCCCCTTATGTCTGACAGCACACCACACTGAACTGAATCGGATGGGATGCAGCTCCTTTCTGATCGACTTGCGTCAGGCGCCTCGTGAAAGCTGGAATGAAATCATATCTGCTTTCAAGTCAAGCCGCCCGATCGCTGGAACTACAGAGTTCAACTACTCGACAGAACTGATATAATGAAAAAAATCCTATTGATTGGACTGCTGTTTTTACTGTCGGGCTCAAACGCCTTCGCCGGGCGGAACATCGTGGGTATTGTTAAGACTGTCTACGATGGCGACACACTTCTGCTGGTTACCCGTGAAGACAGCGGACTTAAGATCCGTCTTTACGGTATTGATGCCCCTGAGACAGCTAAGCCGGGCGTTCCTGGGCAACCCTTCGGGGGTATTTCAAGGCGGACCTTAATGTATAAAATTCTGGGGCGGCAGGTTACGGCTGAAATAGTCGACATAGATCAGTACAAGCGTTCCGTGGCGGTCATTCGCTATGCAGGTCGGGATGTAAACAATGAAATGGTCTCGGAGGGGATGGCTTGGGCTTACCGGCAGTACCTGCAAGGGCCCTATGTTTCTGAGTACATCGGAGGGGAGATCAGGGCGCGTTCACGTCGTATCGGGCTATGGCGCGATGCCAACCCTCAACCACCCTGGGATTACAGGAAGATGGCCGGTACAGGTCATCGTCGTTGATAATAATGTCTGGCAATACCGGAGGTTTAGAACCGGTATTTTTTAGTAAGTTCCAGGATATGTTTGACGCGGGATACAACTCGAATCGGTTGCACAGGTTTTGGGATGAAGTCGCTGAATCCGAACTCCAGGGCTTTTTGTTCGTCTTCGATAGAAGCCTTGGATGTCAACATGATGACCGGTATTTTCGATGTCATCGGGTTGGCTTTGATGGCTCTCAGTAAGCCGTAACCATCCATGCGCGGCATTACCAAATCGGTGATGATCAGTCTGGGGCGTTCGGATATGGCCAGCTTCAGCGCTTCCAGGCCGTCAGCGGCCAGCAGCACCTTGTAACCTTCCTTGATCAGAGCCATCTGGATAACCGTTGCAACCGGAACAGAGTCTTCGGCAATAAGTATTGCCTCTCCACCTCCAACGACACTTTTGAGGTAGTGAACTGAAATCGCATCCAGAATTTCTTTGCGGGTAGCAAGCACCGGTATAATCTGGAGTCCGGTAATTCGGTTCAACATCTCCATTGTTTCCAGGTCAAATGGATCGGTAATTGCCACAGCCAGCATGGACTCCTTTTTTTTGAGCGGGAAAACCAGCTTCTTCATTGCAAAATCTGACGGGAGCATATCCAGCAGCTCCCTAGAATATGAGTGCTCGACAAAGTTTTTGATGGTCTTGAAGTTGAACTGCTTTGAAAGAGCATCAGTCAATTCATCTTCTGTAATTACCCCCATATCTTCCAAGACAGCACCTAGGCGTCTTTTATCAATTTTCTGATGTTCGAGTGCCCGTTCGAGGGTCTTTTTGCTGATAATCTCAGCTTCAACCAATATGTCACCAAGATGCTTCATAGCATTCCATCCTTGATTATTCTGAAAAAGCAGATGCAGATCTATATCATACAACTGAATAATATTACAGCATATTCATTCCTGTTGTTATCGGTTGGGTCCGAGCGCCTGGTGTATGCTACTTGGGTACCATATATCCGATGCGGATTGCGCCCCAATGTTTGTTGTTGATTATCAGTGGCTTCGACATGTCGTTTAATATTTCACCAGTATCGCGACGATAGGTTTGCAGGAGAAAACCCTCGGTGTTGCGAGCGCAGCGAATACCTGTGTGGTCATTAAAAATACGCTTGGTGCGGTTGCTGTTTTTATCGACCTCCAGGTCTCCGGTTAATCGCTTGGAATACCGAAGGTTATGGCATGGACAATAGCCGCTGTTGTCGACGCAGATTGTGTAAAGCACCTTGTCGTCCCTGGAGATGATTTTCTCCTGAAGCGGAGAAATGTCCCGATCAAAAAAAGCATCGAAACCGGTGGTGAATTTCTGGGGTGCTGTATTGGCTATGGGTACATACTTTCGATCAAAGAGTTTTTCCATTGTCAGGCTTCTGTCCTTGATGCCAGACTCAATGGCAGTGAGGATCTGTGCCTCCAGGTCTCTGATATAGGACTTCACTGTGTCGTGATAATTGCCGACCGAAAACTTGCCAACCGAACTGTAGATACTTTCTACTGCTTCTGAAAATGTGCCAAAAGCGTCATGTGTTGTCCGCATCATCTCATAGGTCTGCTCTGCACTTCTGGATACCAGTTGGATCATCTCTGAAATCTGGGAGGTAGTGGCGCTCTGTTCCTCGGATGCCGTCGCAATCTGCTCTATCATTAAGCGTGATTCGGCCGCATGATTTTTGATGTTTTCGAGGCTGTCGCGGGCTTCGCCGGCCTTATCTAGGCCGGTTGTTACCAGTTTTTTCTCGTTATCAATCATCGCGGCAGCCTTTCGGCTTGCCCGCTGAATACTGGCAACTACCCTTTCGATCTCCCGGGTTGATTTGGTTGTTTTTTCAGCGAGCCCTTTCACTTCACTGGCAACAACGGCAAAACCCTTTCCGGCATCACCTGCCCGGGCCGCCTCAATCGAGGCATTCAAGGCCAGCAGATTGGTTTGATCAGCAATGTCCTCGATCAATACAACCATCTCACCGATTTTTGTAGAAGAGTCTTCCAGTTCGCGGATTGTCTCCAGTGTTCCATTTACACTTTCGCTGATTTGCTGCATGCAGTCCCAGGTTTCCCCGACTACCAGCATGCCGTTTATTGTGGCACTGTCAACTGCACTGGAGAGATCCGCCGCGCGATGTGTATTGAAGGTGACTTCCTGAATTGTCTGTGACATTTCCTCGGATGATGCCGCAACTGTGAAAGCCTGATCCTTTTGATCCTGGGTTATTTTGAGAGCTTTGCTGGTTCCGTCCGCCAGTTCGCAGACACTGCAACCAATCAGGCCGGCCTGCTGATAAAGTTTGGAAAAAGTATTGCGGATTTTTGCCGTCAGGTTGTTGACTTCCACACCCAAACGACCTATTTCGCAGGTTGTTCTTATTTCCAGGATTTTTGTCAGATCTCCTTCGTCACCGGACAGATCACCCAGTTGCGTATATAGTTCAGCTATCTGTTGCACTATGGTACGGTTAAAAAATATGTATAATGTTGCCAGCATGGCGAAGAAGAAAAAAGCGCCCACCGCGGACATGATGATAGTCAGTTTCATGGCGCTTTTGAATCCTTCCTCGAGTGAGGTTGTCATAATGACTCCTCCCAGAAAGCGCGTGTCCGTTTTATGACACCCCCGACAGCGTTCCTCATTGGCTAATGGTACCGCCAGGCTGAGCATCTTAACTCCGTCGTCCTTGTTCTCCGCCAGTTCCCGTGTGTTGCCGGACGCCAGCACGTTGCGCATCTCGTCGCTGACAGTTCCGTTGCCACGCTCTTTGGCTTCCGCATTGAATAGTCTTATAGAAGGGATGCCACCCTTTGTTCTTAAGCTTTCAACATAATTGTCAAACGCTTTCATATCCCCCAACATCATCTGGTTGGTTATGCCTTGGCTGACGGTGGTAGCAAGCTGACGGGCATTTATTTTCTGCAGATCAATAGTGGCGGTGTATTCGAGATAAATTGACAGGATGCCAAGTCCCGTAAAACCGGTAAGCATTGTCAAGCCTATGATGAGAACAATTTTGCGGGTTAAACTTGATTTGAGCATAATTTTTATCCCTTGAATTTAAAGTGCATCAGTCTTGAATTGCAATAAAGAGTGCTCATTAAGAACAAATTCTACCCTAATCCCGCATCAAATCAAAGAATAAAATAACCGGGTTTGTTTTTAATGTATGAAACAAAAAAAGCCCGAAAAGAAAATCTTTCGGGCCATTACTAATTATTGTAAATCGAAATCAGTTCGGATAAACAGAAACTTTCTTGCGGTCCTTGCCCATACGCTCAAACGTAACAATTCCTTCAACCAGTGCAAACAGAGTGTGGTCCCTGCCGCAACCCACGTTATTACCCGGATGAATCTGGGTACCGCGTTGACGATAGATGATGTTGCCGGCTTTTACAGTCTCGCCACCAAATTTCTTGCAGCCAAGTCGTTGGCCGTCCGAATCTCTGCCGTTTCTTGAACTACCACCAGCTTTCTTATGTGCCATTTCCGTATCTCCTGGGAAAATTTTTTATTCTATTACAGCTATGCGCTGATTTTTTCAATCTTGAGAACCGTCTGGAACTGACGATGCCCACGCAGTTTGCGCGAATCCTTGCGGCGCTTGGACTTGAAAACCAGAATTTTCTTGCCTTTGCCCTGCACATCAATCCTGGCGTTTACGCTTGCCCCTGCTACCAGAGTTGCTCCCACGACTGTCTTTTCTCCGCCAAGCATGAGAACGTCGGCAAACTCGATGTTATCGCCAATCTCGCCTTCGAGTTTTTCAACCTTGAGGAATTCGCCTTCTGAAACCTTGTACTGTTTGCCACCTGTTTTGATAACTGCGTACATATGCCATCTCCATCCGCATCTAATTTTTAAAGAGTTCTGGAATATAGATAAGCATCGGCTACAAGTCAAGCATAAAAACTATCCACAATGCCTAATTCGTTTTTCAGCAGGTTTTACGACTCAAAGATCAAATTCATGGCATCCTGTACCGTTGCAACTCCTTCAAGGCGAATCCCGCGTTTTTTAACGCGTTTCATGCTTCCCACCGGAATGATACACCGCTTAAAGCCGAGCTTCTCGGCTTCGGCAATCCTTAGTTCCGGTTGGGTGACCGCCCGGACCTCTCCGGCCAGGCCGACTTCACCAAAAACAACTGTCTGGGGAGGGATGGCCTTGTCAAGGTGGCTGGAAGCTATCGCCATGATCATGGCCAGGTCTGCCGCCGGTTCATTCAGGCGCGCACCGCCGGCGGCATTCAGAAAAATATCCTGGCCAGCCAAATGCAGCCCGACTTTTTTTTCAAGAACAGCGACAAGCAGTGCCAGTCGGTTATGATCTACGCCGATTGTAGTGCGGCGCGGCACTCCGAAAGATGACGCTGTAACCAGTGCCTGAAGCTCAACCAGCAGAGGCCGGCTGCCTTCCAGTGATGTGGTCACTACCGAGCCGGAGACGCCTAGCGGCCGTTCGGAAAGAAACAGTTCCGACGGGTTTGCGACACCACACAAGCCTTCCGCCTTCATCTCGAATACACCGATTTCATTGGTTGATCCGAAGCGGTTCTTAACTGCCCGCAGTATGCGGAAAGGATGGCTGCCATCTCCCTCAAAGTACAGGACCGTATCGACCATATGCTCCAGCACTCGCGGACCGGCAATCGAACCGTCTTTAGTGACATGGCCGACAATGAAAATCGGGATATCGCTGCCTTTGGCCAGCAGCATAAGCTTGCCGGCAGATTCCCGGACCTGGCTGACGCTCCCGGGCGCCGATTCCAGAGTTGAAGTCCAGACCGTCTGGATGGAGTCGACCACCATAGCCACCGGTTTGAGGTTGACAGCCTGAGCCAGGATTGATTCCAGCGAGTTTTCAGCCAGGATCAGCAGCTTTTTACTGGAGGCGCCCAGTCGCTCGCCACGCAACCGTGTCTGCGAGGCGGACTCCTCGCCGGAAACGTACAGCACTTGTCCGGCTTCTTCGGCCAACTGATGCATCGCCTGCAGCAGCAGAGTTGATTTTCCTATGCCGGGGTCGCCGCCAATCAGAACCAGAGATCCGGGAACAATCCCACCCCCCAGAACCCGGTCGAGTTCACCGATACCTGTTGCTTTGCGAGGTTCGGCCTGAACAGGCACATCACATATCGGAACAGGTCGCGACTGCCCACCCGCCCGTGGTCCGACGGTTGTTTTGACAACATTTTCCTCGGCCATACTGTTCCAGGCACCGCAATCATTGCATTTCCCCAGCCATTTGGGCGATTGGCTGCCGCATTTCTGGCAGGTAAAAACAGTTCTTGTTTTCAACGCATCTCCACTTTTCTCTATGGGCACCAACACCGGGGTGCAAGCATATTCTGATGATTTGACAAAGATTTTTTTCAGTATATTATGCATATTCTTTCTCTTTGCACAAGGAACGACAATGGATTTCTATCGACCACCAACAAATCAGGGTGCTGTTGACGCACTGGTAAGCGTCTACCGGGCTTTGCAAGCATGGAAGTTCTATCCAAAGAGGCATCCTACCCGTCGCAGCAGTCTTGAAAATGCACATTCGGCTTTGTTGGGAGTTCTCGACGGCAACGACCTTTCGTTCTCCTGTAAACGTACCGGTTTCAGTTTTCCAGACGGCGAACGGCTTACGGATTCCACCGTCCTTTCTGTTACCCTGTCTCGCGAACTTTTCATCCGGAGAGTAATAAAACTTACATTTTTAAGCGATCTGCGCCGGGAAGACCTGCTCGACTTTTTAAGAATCATTGCCTTGCCACCCGATACTATCCATAAAATGGGTGGTTTTGACAAAATCATGATTGAGCACGGCATTTGTTCGATTTGGGCCAATGAGTTTGATTTATCCGAGATCCGTAAAAAGCGCAGTAAGGTTGAAGCCCGGGGCGTGACTCCACCTTCTATTGATGAAGCTGAAGGCAGTGAAGAAGCAACCGCACCAATTGAGCTCCAGCTGTCCCAGAAGGATGAAACGACCCCGGAATTGCAGTTGCAGGCGCTGCTTGGCCGCCTGGCGACTGTGAGTGACGAGAACGTGTATGCCATGCTGCTTAACCAGGCTATCGAATGCGCTGTTGTGCTCAAATCCCGTCTTGATTATTTTGCAGTATTTCCGCTGATTGAATTGCTGGCGAGCCATTTAGGTGATGAAAAGCGCAGCTCGACGATGCATGAATTTGACAGGTTCGCTCTCGAACAGCTTTCTGTCGGTGATGAGTTTCTCCGTTTTACATTTGGTAGAATTGAGCAGGTTGACGGTCTTTCTAAATCTGCTTTGCAGGCAATAATCGTTGCCGGAGGGCCGCCAGCGATCATGCAGGCAGTAGAACAGCTGGGAATCGCGAGTAATCTGGCGGAAAGAAAAACAATTTCTACACTGTTGACCAATTCGGGTGAAATGGCCGTGCCGATGCTTTTGGTTCCGTTGGTTGATAAACGCTGGTATGTCGTTCGGAACATATGTGCCATACTTGGAGCAATTGCCTGCAACGACGCCATCCCCGGCTTGATAACATGTCTACAACACTCTGATATACGTGTATGCAAAGAAGCAATCCGCAGTTTGGCTAAAATAGGTGGTCGTGACGCGGAGTCTGCCCTGATTGGCATTTTGCGCGGAAATGACAAGGAACTGTATCCGCAGGCCATGGCTTCGCTGGGGGGAATCAAAAGCAGAAAGTCGCTGCCAGACCTGATGCGTATTCTCTCCGCCAAAGACCTTCTGCTCAAGTCATATTCCACCAAGGTCGATTCCTTAGCCGCTATTGCCATGATCGGTGATAAACAGGTGACACCCCGTCTCTTGGAATTGCTGGCGGAGCGGCACATACTTGCTGCGAACAGCTGGAATCTGTTCAAAGTTGCTTTAATACAGTGTCTCGGCAGGCTTGGAGACGACAGGGCACTGCCGGCTCTTAAAAAACATATTACAAGATCAGGGAAACTCGGCGCAGCTTGCAGTGAAACAATTGAGCTGATTGAACGATCAGGGGGTAATGCAGATGGACGCACTTGACAAACAGGACGCCCTGAAAACGGTCACACTCTTTTCCGGTGCGGTCAAGGGGATGGCTTTTTATCCGGCTTCACATCCAGCGATCAGGCAGCCGCTGATGGATCTCTACAAAACATTCACTACTGCCTTCAATAATACGGATCAGGTTTCATGGGGCCTGGTGGATGGCATCATGTTTTTTGAAGATCATTTGTTTGTATCGCCATCCACCGCAATTGCTGACCTCACTAACCGCATGCTGGAGAAATCCATTGGAAGGATAATCATTCTTGCAGGAACCAGCTACGAAGAACTGCAAAATTTCATAAAACTATTTTCAGTCAAGGGTGTTGATTTTTCAGCCTTTTTATTGCAGATGGAAGAAGCCGGAATCACTCATATCCAGCTTGTTCACGAAGATGGCGAAACTCTTGACGAGCAGGAGGACGAGATCGAGATAGAGTCAGAGGGCGATCATGTCGGCACCTATAACAGGGCTCTCGCAGCAATCAGAACGATCTGCCGGGATATAGAACGGGGGCGCATTCCAAACAGTGCCCCAGTTATCAGGGTTGTTGACCGCATGGTAAGCGTCACTATGCAGGAACCCTGTGCATTGCTTGGACTCACCATGATCAAGGATTATGACAACTACACCTTCAACCACTGCGTCAACGTCGGCGTTTTGGCCATGGCCCTGGGCGCCTCGCTAGGGCTGGATGCAATGACAGTTAAGGATCTGGGGATTGCCGGGCAGTTGCATGATATCGGCAAGACGATGATTCCGAAAGACATTCTCAACAAGCCCGGCAAGCTTTCCAGTGCAGAGTTTGATGAG
>JBBQCH010000026.1:0-27501 GCA_038318485.1 Geobacterales bacterium | reverse complement strand
GGGGATATTGTGAGCAGCCATGATCTCCGCGATATTCTTTTTCGGGGTCAGCTTGCCGGCGGGAGTCGAAGTGGTGTAGGCCAGAGAGGGGGTCGCAGAGCTCTTCTGGCTGCCGGTGTTCATGTAGCCCTCATTATCGAGGCAGATGTAGATGATATCCTCGTTCCTTTCCGCAGCAGAGGAGAGAGACTGGAATCCGATGTCATAGGTTCCGCCGTCACCGGCAATGGCCACAACAGAGGTATGATCGTTTCCTTTCGATAACAATGCCCTTTTGATCCCGGCCGCCGATGCGGCGCTGGCCTCCAGGGTCGTCTGATAGACCGGAATTTTCATCGAGCTGAGCGGCTGCGGGCCGGAGATGATCGCAATGCACGAGGGGGGCACAACCGCGATTGTGTCTGATCCCAATGTATTGAGAATAAAGCGGATGGCCAGTGCCTCGCTGCAGCCGGGACAGGCGGCATGGCCTGAACTGAAGACCTTCTGTTCCTCTATCTGGTAACTCATCGAGTCATCACCCCTTCCATACGGAATTTGCCAACGGTTTTTCAGCCATTGCGCTTTTGGCCATTTCTTTGACGGCTGCCGGGGAGATGCTCGTCCCCCCCACTCCAGCCAGGTATCCGTGAATCTGTGGCGCAGCTTCCATCCCGTAGAGTGCGGCCTTGAGTTCCTGAAAAAGAAAACCGCCTGTGCCGGGGGCAAAGTTGCGATCCAGAACCATAACCTTGGGCACCCCTTCAAGGGCTGCGCGGATATCATCCATGGGAAACGGCCTGAAGAGCTTGACCTTGAGCAGTCCGACCGCCAGCCCTTCGTCCCTCAGCTCATCGACAGCATCCCGGGCGGTTCCGGTCATGCTTCCCATGGTGGCGATGATGAATCCGGCCCCTTCACAGCGGTACTGTTCGATGATTCCGTAGCCCCTTCCGGTCAGTGTTTGCAGCTCCTGATCGGCCTGTTTGGCAACTGAGGCAACCCGCTCCATGGCATCGCCCATATCCCGGCGATGATTCTGGAACATGATCTGGGAGACTGTATTCCCCCATGACTCGCCGATCTGCGGGTCTAGACGGTGGGGTGGATCGAAGGGAGGCAGATAAGCATCCACCTGATCCTGGGACACAACCTCGGTCGCCTCCATGGAGTGAGAGACATAGAACGCCTCGTGATTGACCATGACCGGGAGCAGTACCTGCTCCGCCACTCTGAACGCCTGCAGGATTGTGTCATGGGATTCCTGCCCGTTTTCGCAATAGTACTGAACCCAGCCCACATCCCGCTGGGCCAGGCTATCGGTCTGGTCCGGCCAGAAGCCCCAGGGAGATCCGAGTGTCCTGTTGACATTGGCCATGACAATCGGTGCTCTGGCGCCGGCGGCGTAGTGGAGCATCTCGTGCATCAGCAGCAATCCTTGAGACGCCGTGGCGGTAAAAACTCTGACCCCGGTCAGAGAAGCCGTGATGGCAGCGGCCATGGCGGAATGCTCCGACTCCATGGTCATGATCTCGGCATTCATTTCGCCACTAGCCTGAAAATCCGTGATTTTTTCGAGGATCGGAGTCTGTGGTGTTATGGGATAGACAGGAATCACGCTTGGTCTGACTCGCATTACCGCATAGGATACGGCATGATTTCCGTTAAGCAGCAGTCTGGTAGATTCCGCACTCATTTTGTTTCCTCCATCACGCCCATCGCACCCCGGGGACACTCCGCCAGACAACACCCGCAACCTTTGCAATACTGGTCGAGAACTTTGTAATGAAGCGGATGGGATGAGTCTTTCGCTATGGCCATGTCCGGGCAGAAATAGAAGCAGTTGTCACACTCGACGCAGGAACCGCAGCTGAAGCAACGCTCGGCCTGGGCCATGGCCTGGTCTGCATCAAAACCAATCCTGATTTCCCTGAAGTCGCTGTTTCTTTCATGGGCATCAACCTTCCCCCTCTCCTCTCTGGATAAGAGCGGAAAATAGAAGGTATTTATTTCTTCGAAGGAAACCTCCGCAACCGGGTCAACTGTCTCCACCTGCTGATCGTCCTTCCGGTCAAGATAGCGTACGATGCTGACAGCTGACCTTTTGCCGTCACCAATGGCTGTTGAAACAAAGCGCTCGGTATTTGCGACATCACCGGCTGCAAAAACTCCTCGACGACTCGTCATGTAATGCTCATCAATTACGACCATGGACCTGTCGATCCTGACCATACTCTCCCAGTCAGCCATTTCAGGATCCTGGCCAACGGCAAGGATCACGGTATCGGCATCCAGTTCAAAATCGGACCCGGATATTTCAATCGGCCTGATCACACCGGCCGGGACAGTCATATCAAGTTCGACTTTGACACAGTGGAGCCTGATCGTTCCCGACACATCCTCTACTTTTTTGACCATGCTGCCATCCATGATGACAGCCCCTTCTTCCAGTACATCCTCGATCTCGTCCTGGGGAGCCGGCATGACGGTTCTTCCCTCCAGGGACAGGATTTCAGGATTGCGGCCCAACCTCAGAGCAGATCCGGCAACATCCATAGCGACACTGCCACCACCGATGACAACCACCCGCCGGCCCAGGTTCATGGGGGTTCCCAGGCGGACACTACGCAGGAAAGCGATGCCGTCAAGCACACGGCTGTCATTTTTCGGAAAAGTTGGAAGGCCTTTAGGTGCGTGAGCCCCGAAGGCAATAAAAACGGCCGAGTATTCATTCTCAAGGACATTCAGGTAATCACCGGTAATCTTTTGGCCGACTTTGACTTCAACCCCAAGATCAACGATTTTGTCTATCTCGGCGGCAAGCTGTTTTTTGGGCAGACGAAATTCAGGAACTCCATAGCGCAGTACCCCTCCCAACTCGGGATTGGCATCGAAGACTGTTACCTGAACCCCTTTGCGCCGCAACTGATAAGCACAGGATAGTCCGGCCGGGCCACCTCCGATAATAGCCACTTTATTGTTGGACAATGCTTCAGGGGCAGGCAATGCCCATCCCTCCCGAATCGCCATATCCCCGACATACTGTTCCAGGGCGTTAATAGCAACCGCTCCATCATACTCTTTCCTGTTGCAGCCCCCCTCGCAGGGGTGGTGGCAGGTTCTTCCAATGGCCGCCGGGATCGGGTTATGTTCGACAAGGGTCAGCCAGGCGCCCTTGAAATCATTATTGCGAACTTGCTGAATCCAGACCGGAATCTCGCCATCGACGGGACAAGCACCGTGGCACGGCGCCGGTTTTTTCTGGTGTACGGCAATGGCATTACGCCAGGTGCCAGTATTTAATTCATCCGTCCATCCCGTGGTCCAGATGGATGGAACTCTAGTGCATTTATTAGACATTAAAACATCTCCCTTCGCTGACAATCCGATAGCCATCCATGCAGGCAGCCACATTTTCCTCCGCCTTGACCGGACTGGTTTCGCCAACAACTTCCTTGATCAGGTCGATATTTTTGTAATCCATCAGCGCAAGCAAAGCGCCAACCAGGGTCGTATTCACAATCCGTCCCAACAGGTTGTTTTTCGCAATTGATTTGGCATCGATTGTAATCATCCTGTAATTGCCCAAATGGGCAAATTCAGTGGTTGGAAAAGTCGAGTTGATCAACACGATCGTTTTTTCCGTAGCGACCTTTAACAGGTTGCCGCCAGCCAGCAAGCTGGGATCGAAGCAGACAATGGCATCCGGATTTTCGATATCGCACCTCATCCGGATCGGTTTGTCATCGACCCTTATCGATGAACTGACAGGAGTCCCTCTGCGGGCACCTCCATAGGTTGCATAGGCAAGCACCTGTCGCCCTTCCCGGAAAAACATTTCAGCAAGGATATTTCCGGCCATCTGAGCACCTTGGCCGCCTCGTCCCTGGATGATAAACTGCAACATTACATGACCTCCTCAATCTGGACGCCCGGAGTGACATCCCCTGAAACATGAGCATCAACTGGCTGATTTTGCATATGAATTACACTATTCTACGTACAGGCTATATTTTAAGCAGACCAAACACCGGCTTGAATACCCCGGCCCTCAAAAAGAGGAAGAAAATGAGGTAATGCCCGATCAGGTCGGCCACGGTAACCATGGCGACAACGCCTGGACCTGCGTGTGATCCGCTTATGACTGTCATGACCAGGGTAAATATCAGGCCCAGGCCGATGGCGAGTGAAAAGAAAGCTACTGCATACGGACCCTTGACAAGCAGTTCGAAGGACTTCTTGCGCGCGCCCCCGGAGTTTATGCAGGTAATCAGATACAAGAACACAATGGCCAGATTGACCGCCAGCAGGATCGTCTCGACAGTTGAAAGTACCGGCTCAATTATTGAGGGCGGGATGATGCCGAAATGGGTCAGGAAGAGGGTTAAGGTGGTTCCACCCAGAAATGCGTAGAACATGCACATGACCGGCATCAGGGCGGTATTCCAAATCGGTATGGCGTTGGATGACGTTAGTAAAAATCCATCGTAGACCGCCACAATGAAGGCGAAGAAAGCGGCAATAATTGCAAGCGGCATGAACAGTGTGCTGCCTGCGGGGAGAATTAATGCGGCGCCCCCGAATACGGTCATGAAGGTCATGGCCCATAGCCCGCGAGAAACCCAGGAAGTTCCAGGCTGGGACATGCCTCGCCAGAAGCGCCATGGTTTCCCTAAAAAGAGCATATGTGCCCCACCCTTGCCACCCAGCACGATTGTCAGGCCGATCAGCATGCCAAGACGCGATTCGGTATAAACTGACATCATGAAGAGTCCGGCGCCTATCTTTCCAAAGAAGAATGCGCTGGCGATCAGACCGGACCATTCCAGTTGTTTGCGAAAACCCAAAACGTATTCATTTCCAACCAAAGGCATGATTCTTGACATAGACTTTCTCCTAACTCAGATAGTAAACAGACGGTTCGGTACTGTCTTCGCTCAGAGGCTGTACTCCGCCACGACTGCGAATGAGTCTGCTGACCTTGCTTTCAGGGTCGTCCAGATCTCCGAATATCCTGGCATCGGCAGGGCAGGTCTGAACGCAGGCCGGTTTCAACCCCTGATCCACCCGATGAGAGCAGAACTTGCATTTTTCTACGATCCCATCCTGATGTTCCTTGTACTTAACCGCCTCATAGGGGGTGAAGACCTTGCCGTGATAGCCGGACTTGAGTTTGCCTCTCTTCAGGAAAATCCTGTTGTTGTAGGGACAAGCCACATAACAGGCCCGGCAGCCCATACATTTGTCGTGATCTACCAATACAAGCCCGTCCTCACGTTTGTAAGTAGCCCCCGTGGGACAGACCCGCTGACAAGGGGCATTCACACAGTGATTGCACAGAACAGGGACAAACTGTTTTCTGACATTAGGGAACTCCCCCGATACCTGGTCCAGGACCTTGGTGTACATGACGCCCGGAGGGGTTCCATTCTCTGCCTTGCAGGCGATGGTGCAGGCCTGGCAACCCACACAACGTTTTAGGTCAATTACCATTCCGTAATGCATTGAAGACTACCTCCTATTCAGAAATAATGCTTATTTTGACCTTGGTTGATGTTTCCAGATGCCCCGTCATGCCGTCGGTCCATTTGACGTCGCCTGGAAGCAGTTTGTTGAAGTGCGTTGTAACCTGCCTCTTTCCCACCGGGTGCTGCGACCAGCGGCTCATGCCGTTGGAAAGCGCCAGGCACTCGGGGTGAACCTCTTCGCAGAGACTGGCCCGTCCGGTTACTTCGCCGAAGGGTGATTCAAGCTTAAGGATGTCCCCGGTTTTGATCCCCTTCTTTTGGGCCGTTTTCGAATTGATCATCACACCCAGGTGGATCGGCATGCAGCTGATCGCCTCGTCAATCCAGGGAATGGTCGTGCTTTCCGAGAAGTTGGTCTGACACTCCTTGAAGGCAAAGGCATACAGGTCATACTCAGGCGGCATGTTATGCAGCGGATGATGATCACGCCAGATCGGGACCGGTAGATAGGACGACGTATCCCAGTCTCTGCCGGCAGCTTTCATCTTCTGCGCGAGATCATCTCCGGTCTCCTTGATAAAGTTGAAATAGATCGGGATGCGCAGACCTTTCTGGGCGAAGGGGAGATACATCTCCTCCGGAGTCTGGAGACGGGTCGTATGGCCATGTTCCTGAAACCATTCCAGACCTTTGTCCGGACCGTAGATACTTTTTGCCATGCGATCAGTAATTTCAAGGTTGCTGTATTTGGTATTAGGGTCCAGATAGTTTTCCGGGGTCAGGAAGGTCGTGAAGTTCAACAGGCCGTTCCAGTTGGGCAGAAAACCGATCCGGTCTGCCAGGTCAGTCAGAATATCCGTAGCGTCGCGCCCATCATAGAGCGGTTCGATAACCGGGCGTCGATAAACATGACCGGTCACCATCGGCGGTTCAATACAGACCAGCAGGTGCGACTCCAGATAGGAGAGATCCGGCAAAACAATGTCAGCCCAGTCGGTGGATTCATTGAGGACGATATCGATGGCAACGATGAATTTGAGTTTTTTAAATACGTCCACTACCTTGTTGGTCGCGGAGAGATTCCACATGGGATTGGAGTGTTCGATGATCAGCGCCTCGGGTTGGAAGTCAAAACCCCATTTTTCCGGATTCAGAACATTCTCTGCGGTCAGATGACCGGGATCGATCCCGATCGGGTACCACTCCATCAGCTGAAAACTGTAGGGCTTCTCATTGAATTCATAAGGGGGGTGCAGGAGGTGCGGCTCGGGATGAAGCATACCGTCCTTGCCCGCGTTGATGATCAACAGGCGGTGATCCAGGCCGACGCCGATGTGCCCACCGGGGACATCGATGTTTCCGATCACCAGGTTGATCAGCTTCATGGCAAGGGAATCGAGCCCTCCATCGAAATGGCCAATGGCGCCGCGGTAGAAGTTGACCGCCGCCGGCCGGTAGGGGTACTCCTTGCCGCCGAGCATAATAGTGCTGCCAATACAGGCCGCCTCTCCAAACTCCTTGGCGATCCGGCGAATAGTATCGGCCGGGATCGAGCAGATCTCCGACATCCGTTCGGGCGTATGATCCTTCAGACTGTCCTTGATCACCTGGAAAGCGGGTCGATACTCTACCCCGTCAATCTTGTAGACCCCTTCCAGGGCCACATCCTGCAGATTCATCCCTTCGGCATCGTATTCCCTGGCAGCCTTAGCGACCGAATCCCAAACCATCGGTTTTTGGGACTCGCTATTTCTGAAAAGGTTACCGTCAGGCGCCACCAGATAGATGCCGTTGGTATGCTTGCGCATGAAGCCGGCATCATATATGTTCAGCTCGTACAGAAGTGTGTAGACCATCCCCAGCACAAAGGCTCGGTCGGTGCCCGGACGAATCGGAAGCCATTCATCGGCCTTGGCTGCACCGGACGACATGCGCGGTTCGACCACCACCAGCTTCATGCCACGCTCTACCCGGGCATCGGCCATGCGCTTGATGGAGGCGGCCACGTGCAAGTGGGAGGAAAAACCGTCACCAGCTCCGATCTGGATCCAGTATTTGCAGTGGTCATAATCGTTAACAGCTGCAAATGAACCGTCAAGAGTCCCGTTAATTGGGTGATATGCCGCGCCGCAATATTGCCCGACGGTGGAGAAGTAGTGCGGAGAGCCGAAGGCCGAACCCCAACCCCAGATGTGAATCCTGTGAAAATCATTGATCGCAACCAGGAGTTTACGGGGATCTTCCTCGCGGATTTTTTTAAGCTTTTCAGCCGTGGTGCTGAGCGCTTCCTCCCAGGATATGGGCACCCACATCGGATCCACCCCTGCTCCCTTGATCGGATTGGTCCTCTTCAAAGGGGTCTTGACCCGGTGGGGATCATACAGCCGCATGATGCCGGCATGCCCCTTGGGGCAGAGCTTCCCGCGGTTGCTGGGATTGTCCGGATCACCCTCGATCTTCACGACAACACCGTCAACAACATGAGCCACGATTGCGCAGCTGTGAATACACATCTTGCAGGCGCTCTTCGCCCAATAATCCTTCTGTGCCACCATTTCGCTCTGTTTCAAAATTCGTCCTCCTCTCGTTTTTCAGAAGTGTCGGTATTGATTATTGTTAATTGCACCCAACTGCGATCCGTTGAATTGACGCTGCATCACTCTGTGCCGTAGCATCCCGGCACAGGAGCGGGGGGAGCTTGATCCTCTCTGGGCAGGTGTAGATATTCAATCTGTCTCCCCGTGCAAAACCGACCAGGGTGATATTCAGGTCCTCAGCAAGAGCAAGTGCCAGATCGGTAGGAGCCGAGCGGGCCAGCAGGATGGGAATCTTCATCTTTGCAACCTTCAGAAGAATTTCAGATGACACCCTCCCGCTGAAAAACAAAACATGGTCAGAAAGGTCCAGATCCAGCAGATAAGCTCTACCGAGAATCTTATCGAGCACATTGTGCCGACCGATGTCATGGCAGGTAAAGCGAACTTCACCGGCATACCCGACGCCGCCGTTGTGAATTCCTCCCGTCTCCTGAAAGAGCGGTGAGTTATGATCAAGATAGTTTGCAAAATAGATAGCTTCATCGAGGGTTACTCGAACCGTAGACTCCTGCACCCTGACTAGAGAGGCATCGTTTTCAAAGTTGAAGGAGACCCTGTTCTTGCCGCAACAGGCTGACATGACCCGCTTGTTCATAATCCCTTTTTGCTCAGGGCGAGGACGACCCTCAACCCGGATGATATTTTCCTCGCAGTGATGTCCAACCGTAAACAGGTCATTGCGATCTTTTATGAATCCTTCCGAAAGCAAGAATCCGATCGTCAATTCCTTGATCTGGTCTGGCGAACAAAGAATGGTTACGATCTCTTCTTTATTGAAATATATGGTTATCGGAACTTCCCGAACAACCGTATCCTCGGTCAGCCGTTTTTCTTTCCCTTTCACCTTGATGACAGGCATTGTTACAGATTCATCTATCACTGATACCTCCTTGTGCTGCCATCAAACAAAGTAACGTTTTATGGTTATGGTAGAAGTCAGCAGTACCGTCTTTCTTGAGTTGCTCGAATCAATAAACACTGTCCAGGCAAGACACCCAAACCTGAACAGGGTTCTAATAACAATGTTACTTTTCCTTATATTGAGCAACTACCATGCCAAGGCGGCAGTAGCCTTTCAAGACCAACAAAACATTGATTTATTTTACGAGGGGAAAACAAGGGGTATGCGAAGAAGGGGTATAAGATAATTTATGACAATTCTCTAAATGGGGAATAAACCGTGCTATTACAGACAGATAAATCAATATAATACAAGTTTGGTCTATAAGAAAAATTTGGCCTATTAAAAGCCCTGGTTTTACATGTTTTTCAAGCGACTGCTCAAGGCAGGCTGGGTAATGCCTAGAAGTCTGGCTGCCATGGACTGATTACCCTTTGTCCTCTGAAGGGCTTCCATCACAAGCAGGTTGGCTGCCTCTTTAAGGGTCGGCAGACGGCCATGAAAAGACAGCAATGTACCGTCTTGCCATGCATCTTCCTTCGCAATGGATTCCTTGCCCAAGATACCCATGGCCTTTTTGAAGACATCCATCGAAAGTTTTCTGCCATTGTGCACGCTCACGGCATTGAACACCATGGCCCGCAACTCACGAATATTTCCCGGAAAAAAGTAGTTACTCAGTAACAGGCACAACTCCGGCGGTGGAGTCGGCTTATTTTTATTCATCTCCAGTGCCGCTTCCCCCAAAAAGTGGTCGAGCAACAGCTGAATGTCCTCTGCCCGCTCCCGCAACGGAGGAATTTCTATCTGGTGGGTACAAAGCCTGTAAAACAGATCCTTACGAAACTCCCCGGTTTTCTGTTTCTGATTCAAATCGACATTGGTCGCAACAACAATACGGCAGGTAACTTCAATAACCTTATCGCTGCCCAAAGGCATAAATTCCTTCTCTTGAAGCAGCCGCAGGAGCTTTATCTGAGACACCGGGCTCAGGTCACCGATTTCATCAAGAAATATGGTGCCGCCGGCCGCCTTCTCAATCATTCCGGCACGAGGTCGATCAGCCCCGGTAAAGGCACCCTTCACATGACCGAACAGGGTGTCGGAGAAAACATTATCGTCAAGGCCGGCAATATTGACCGGAACCCAGGGTCCTCCTGATTGGCTGACATCATGGATGGCCTTGGCGATCAACTCTTTACCAACACCACTTTCACCCGTAATAATGACAGGCTCCGAACTACAGGCAAGAGCTTCAATATATTGAAATATACTGCGCATCTTTTCACTTTGGGAAACTATACTTTTAAACACCTCCGGATGCCGCAATTTTCTCTCCAGGATGCCGGCCAGAGAATTCTGTACCCTGGAAAGTTCCTCCTCTGTTCTCTTGCGCTCGGCGATTTCCTGTTCCAGCTGTGCTTTCTGTTTTTCCAGCCTGGTCTGCACTCGCCGCAGGGCCAGATGTGTTTTCACCCTTGCCAGGACCTCTTCGGCCTGAAAAGGCTTGGTTATGAAGTCGACCCCGCCAACCTTGAAGGCTTTGACTCTATCGACAGACTCTTCCAGGGCACTGATAAAAAGAACCGGTACATCGCACGTCCGTTCATCCCCTTTAAGCCGGCAACAAACCTCGTAACCGTCCATTCCCGGCATCATGATGTCCAGCAGGATCAAATCAGGCGTAACCGCCTGGGCCGACATCAGAGCCAATCCACCGCTTTTGGCTGGCCGTACTTCGAAACCATTCCCGCTGAGAATTTCCGAAAGAAGATCCAAGTTCAGGGGCGTATCATCAACCACCAATATATTAGTTTTTTCTTCCAATGCCATATCTGCAGGGGATTCTATAGTGCTCATAAGCGATTCTCCAAACTCATACTCCCGTATTAGCTCAACCGTTTCTTTTTTTGATTCAGTGCTTTTTTTCGAGTCCAGGATCACGTAAAAAAGCCATCTTCCGAATCAGAACACTAAACGCCTGTTTAATTCACCAGCTCCAACAATATCTCGAATTGGTACTCACTTTCCAGCTGTCTCATGGCCTCTCCAACATGGCTATTTAATTCACAAATACGATCTATGACCTTCCGGATGGCATTGACATTCAGGGCCAGCAGTGCCTGGCGCAACTCATCGCGAATATCCTCGGGCAACCAAACCAGATCCCCTGGCAACAACGTGACAGATTCTGTAGCCTGCACAGATGTAGGTTTTCTTTCAGAATAGCGGTATTCAATTCCAAGCAGCCTTGCGATTGAGTCAAAGAGCTCATTTTCCCGGAACGGCTTACAGAGAAACTCGTCGGCCCCGCTCGCCAGTATTTTATCCCGCTCCTCCGCGAAGGCACTGGCACTTATTGCAATTACCGGAGTATTTTTCCCGGCTGAAGTTGATTTCAGACGCCGGGTCGCCTCGTATCCGTCCATCCTAGGCATCCTCATGTCCATCAGCACCAAGTCCGGTCTCTCAGCCTTGAAGACTGCAAGTGCCTCCTCGCCTCCGCTCGCCTCCAACGTTGCGAACCCCACCAAACTCAATAGTTCTGCCACAAAGCGCCGGTTCTCTTCCTTGTCGTCCACCACCAGAACCGTCTTCGGCCCGGTATCGGACGCCAATCGCTCCACTCGCCGAACATTATCCTCTCTCTTAACAGACTCTTCACTACCTTCCTCTAGTCGGCATAACAAGGAGAAGACACTCCCCTTGCCGAGTTCGCTTCTAACTGAAAGATCGCCTCCCATCAAGTTTGCGTACTCCCGGCTGATCGCCAGCCCCAGACCTGTACCACCTTTCGTTTGTCCGCTCAAAGTCTGTTCGAACGGCTGAAAGAGATTGCCAATTTCCTTTGGCGCGATGCCGACACCGGTGTCCTCTACTTCAAAAAGGAGTGTACGCTGACTCTGGTCACCAATGTCAGCAAGTGGCCACAAACAACCTACCAGCAAGGTCCGAAAAGTTATATCGCCCTGTTCGGTGAATTTAAAGGCATTGCTAAGCAGGTTGATCAACACCTGGCGCAACTTCCCCTGATCACCAACCAGATAGCATGGCAAATCCTTTGGCCGTTCAATATTGAAGCGCATCCCCTTCTGTTCGGCTCTCATTTTAAACATCGTCTCGATATCTTCCAGAAGTCCGCATAAGTAGAATGTCGACCGATTCAAGGTCGTGCGACCAGCTTCAATCTTGGAAACTTCCAGCACATTGTTGATGAGCCCCAGCAGGTGTTCACCGCTCAGGTTGATGCTGTCCAGGTGTTTTTTTGAGGAAGAAGACAAGGCAGAATCGCGCTGCATTAGCTGGGAAAATCCAAGGATGACATTAAGTGGTGTACGTAACTCGTGGGACATATTGGCAAGAAAACTGCTTTTGGCCCGATTGGCTGCTTCGGCAGCATCTTTTGCTTTTTGCAAAGCTATTTCTGCGTGCTTGCGTTTGGTTATATTGCTGGAGATTCCGCAAACAGCGTAGGATTCTCCCCAGACATTTTGCAGTGGGAATTTTACCGAAATATAGGAATGGATACCGTGCTCATTATTTACTTCCTCCTCGACCTGCATGGCTTTGCCGGAACTGAGCACGGCTTGATCATTCCTACGCAGAGACTTGGCCACTTCATCCGAAAAAACATCGTGGTCTTTCTTACCAACAAAGCTTTCCCTATCCACATGAAAAAGTTCTTCAAACTTCCGGTTGATCAGATTGTATCTGCCCTGGGTGTCTTTGACATATATGACAGCCGGAGAGTTATCCAGTATTGCCTGAAGGCGTTCTTCGCTCTCGTACAAATCGTGCCGGGCTTTTTTCCGTTCAGCGATTTCCAGCTCAAGTTGTGCCTTCTGCTTTTCCAGACTGGTCAGTACTTTCCGCAGGGCCAGGTGGGTTCGCATCCTCGCCAATACCTCATCTATCTGAAAAGGTTTCGAAATAAAATCGACTCCGCCGGCTTCAAAGCAGCGGACCCGGTCTACCGTTTTATCCATGGCGCTGATAAATATGACCGGTACATCCCTTGTTCGCTCATCCTTCTTTAGCTCGCGACAGACCTCGTAGCCGTCCATGCCCGACAGCTTGATGTCCAGCAAGATCAAATCCGGTGTAATGGTACGCGCCGCTTCAAGGGCCAAACGACCATTTTTTTCCGGGTGAACCTTGAAACCTTCTTCAACAAGAATCTCTGAAAACAGTTCAAGACTATGTTCTGTGTCATCAACCACCAGAACAGTCCCCTTGTTTTCGAATTCCTTATCAGTTGTGCAATTCGAACTACTTTTATTCACATTATGCTCCCGGTACTAACGCATAAGGCACCAAAATATAACGGCTGTTATGAAACTCCGCACGCCATTCCAACTAACCCTGCAGCCAACTTACCATAATATAATTTCGTTTTAAACTATAATATTATTTATAATTATAGCCATTTTTTTCATTTTTACAAAACAATTCACCTCAAAACACGGCTTCCCAATATCCCTAAAAAAAGGCCACTTTCTTTCGAAAGCAGCCTTTATCATACATCAACATTGATGAATTAATGTTTTACAACGCAGTTTTCACTCGACATAATCTAAGCAGGTGCTACGGCTAACACCCTTACCGGGCTACCCGATCCGTTCACGATTTTCATGGGCGCAGTTATAAGCATCGCACCCTTAGCCGGCAGCTGATCCAGATTACACAGACTGGCAAGACCGAACTTGCCTGCCTCATGGATCAAATGATGGCACGGGAACATGGGTTCAAAGAGATGGGCCTGACCGGCATCGGTACCTACTGTTTCCGCACCAAAACCAAGCACGTCCCGCTTAATCAGGAAGCGAATGCATTCCACGCTTGGACCGGGACTATGCGCCCCATCTTCCTTCTGATTGAGGAATGCATCCGTATCCGTGCGCTTGGACCAATCGGTACGCATCAGCACCCACGAACCAGCATCAATACGGCCGTGCTCCTGCTCCCACTTTTCGATATATTCAGGTGTCAGCAGAAAATCATGATCAGCGGCTGACTCCTCGCTTGTGTCGATGACACAAACCGGACCGATCAACTTTCCAGCCGGAATGGTATCAAGTGTGTTATCCGGCAAATCCTTACCTGTCACCCAATGCGCTGGTGCATCAAAATGTGTCCCGGTATGTTCACCGACATGGATGGTATGCCAAAACCAGCCCGGTCCCCGCTCATCATACCTGGAAATAACCTCTCGAGAAAACCCCGGTGATTGGGCAAATTCGGGCGGCAGAGCAATTACGGGGGTATCCTCACCCAGAGGCCTTGTCAAATCAACCACCTTAATACTTCCACCAGCCAGTCCGTTCAACACTTGGGCAATCTCCTGCTGTGAATTCAACATAATTCAACTCCTTTAATCGGTTTTTTAGGTTACACAACAAATAAAAATCGTTATTTAATCCTGACCTTGTTCATCATAAAAGCCGTTACCACGATAGTTAGTCCGAACATTTATTTTTATAAATTTCAAACTTATTGCGCAACTCTTCCGGTATCGTCGCAGGTCGCCCATCTTTCATATTTATGCAAACCAGAACCGACTCCGCCCGCAAGCGCAATTCACCTGAAACTGAACCTATGAAGCCTATCGTTATCGACGTCGTTCCAATTTTCTTTAACAGCACTGTCATATCAAGTACCTCTCCAAGAAGACATGGCTTAAGGAATGTGCACTCGGTATGAGCTGTTGGCAGCCCAAGCCCTTGCTTCAAAATAAGTCCGGCGTAGTCAACACCCAGCTCCATGGTAAACCAATCTTCAACAGCCGCCTGGAACTTTTCAAAAAACCGCGGGAAAAAAACATATCCCGCTGGGTCAGTATGGGTAAAACGCACACGACTGGATTGAGTAAAGGGTTTATTATTCGGCAAGGAGCGTCTCCAGTTAAAACAACATTTACAAATGGATTTGCAGTAACAAAACCCTTTATCTGACTATATTCACATGCGTATTCATGTTTTAGTATCAGCAATAAAGATGCCAACAAAATAAAGACACACGAGACACATAAAACCCTGTTTATTTTAACTGTTTATTGTTATCGGTTTCGAGGCAGAATATAATTTTTCTTGGGTGGTTTTCAATAATCAGCAGAATATCGATAAATTTCGAAGGGTTAACTAATTATAAAATACTTTGGTATTATAAGAAAAGTTTTACCGTTTCAGACCGCCCCAAGCGGCTATTTGTTCATTAGCTCTCCCGACACCCGACAGAAAAGAAAATTGGCAAGTAAGCTCTGTGGCAGGCCAAACCAGCATCTCATGGCAATAGCTTGCTTCAAAACAGGAAGGCCGCCGACCGGCAGCCTTCCTAAAGCCGACGCTATGCAATGCCCTGTTCGTTAATAGCCTTTAGAATCTTCTCCGGCGTAATAGGCGCCTCGGTGAACATGATGCCAAGCGCATGGGAGATTGCGTTTGCCGTGGCTCCCACCGGGTTGACCGGCCCGGCTTCACCGACACTTTTCAGTCCGTAGGGTGCGATGGGGTCTGGATTTTCCACGAGGATAGTCGTTAATTTGGGCATATCCAGCGGGCCGAACAGCTTATAGTCAAAGAAGCTGTTGTTCAGATTGAGCCCTTTTTCGCTGTAGTGCATCTCTTCGGTCAGCGTCATGCCGAGTGCCTGTTGGGCACCTCCCACAAGCTGTCCGCAGACATTGCTCGGATTTATGGCCCGGCCGATATCGTGGGCTATCACCATCTCCACTACCCTGACCTGGCCGGTTTCAATATCGATTTCTACTTCAGAGAAACAGGCCCCGAACGGCGGAGAATTATGGCTAGGGAAATGGCTGGCGTAGCCTTGAATCTGTCCGGGGGCTCCGTTCGCTTCACCAGTCATGGGATTCACAAAATGGTAAATCCCGGTACTGCAGATTTCCTTGACGCTCATGGACGCTTCTATGCCCCAATGCGTATTGCGCAGATGATCAGCCGGTACTTTGGTTTTGTTAAAGTCCCTCATTTTGGTGACAACATGGCGGTCCTTGATCTCCAGCTCTTCTGCCGGCAAACCAAGATGATTCGAGGCGCGTTCAATGATCTGGAGGTTGACGTCCTGGCAGGCCTTCATGACTGCGCCACCGCCGACATAGGCAGTGCGGCTGGCGTGGGAGCCGATGTCAAAGCCAGCCGCATCCATGTTGATATGCAGGTGGATCTCTTCCATCGGTATGCCAAGGGTTTCCGCCGCGATCTGTGTCAGCACAGTATGGGATCCGGTCCCTAAATCGGAACAGGCAATGGTTATTACAGCGGAACCATCTTCGTTCATCTTGACCGTGCAGGTGGTATGTTCAAGCAACATAGGCATGGCACCGCTGGTGTGATTCATAACCGAAACACCCACCCCTCGGCGCTTGGTGCCGGTCTGGTTGGCATATAGGGCCCGTTTTTCCTTCCAGCCAAAGGCGGCGGCACCCTTGTCAAGGCACTCGTCCAGGGAACAGGACGAGTATGGGACACCGATACACCAGCCGTCATCGCCGGCCTGCTTGTGCCAGCGTTTACGCCACTCAACCGGGTCGATGCCCAGTTTTTCACAGCCCCGGTCAACTATCTGCTCCATGGCGAAGTTAGTCTGTGGGTTGCCGTAACCGCGGAAAGCTCCACTGGGGGACTGGTTGGTATAGTAGCAGTCGCCCTTGTAACGGATAGCGCCGTACTTGTACATCCCGGTCAGCCATGAGCCGGTTGTGAAGGGGACACCGGAGGAGTGGCTGAAGTAGGCGCCCGCGTCGGAAGTGAAATGGGCATCAGCTGCCACGGGGGTTCCGTCTTTCAGGAAGCCCATCTTCATCCAGTACTTTCCGGGGTGGCGGCTTTCAGAGGCAACCCAGTCCTCTTCTCTTGACGACTGGACCTTGACGGGACGCCCTGGGACGGCCAGAGCCATGGCACAGGTTTCCGGTTCAAAAACCATCCCCAGTCGTGCGCCAAAACCGCCGCCAATAGTAGTTGAGACCAGGTTGAGTTTGGATACCGGCATTTCGAAGAGTCGGGACAGCTTATTCTGGACAGGTTTGGGCATCTGAGTGGAGGTCCAGCAGTTCAGGCGTCCCCTCTGGTCGAGCAGAGCCACGTATGCATGTGGTTCAAGCTGGCACTGTTTGACCTTGGGAACGTAGAAGGTCTCCTCAACCACCAGATCTGCCTTCGCCATTTCAGCGTCCACATCACCCCAGCCGTAGGCATTCCCGGGGAACATCTGTTCCGGCAGCTGAAAGGCCCTGTTGCCCGGTTTCCGTTCGTCGAACTGGAAGGCACCCGGTTTGGCCGATTCTTCAGCCCGCAGATAGACCGGGAGTGGTTCATACGTGACGATCACCTTGGCGGCCGCAGCTTCGGCGATTGTTTCGCTCTCTGCTATGATCCCGCAGATGGCATCGCCCTGATGCCTGACATGATCGGTAAAGATGCGCTGATCCTCGATATCCCCCAGAAGGTGCTTTCCCATGTCTTCAGGAACCATCACATCCAGCACGCCGCAGTTATAGAGCTTCTGGGTAACATCTTTCGGGCCGAGTACCTTAACGACTCCCGGAACCTTGGCCGCCTCGGACAGATCAAGATGGGTCACCCTGGCATGAGCGTATTCCCAACACCTGACGATCTTCCCAAAGAGCATTCCCGGGAGCTGGAGGTCAGCGGCGTAAATGGCCTGGCCCGTCACCTTTTCCATGGCATCAACCTTGGGGACACTTTTGCCGATATAGGTCATTTCGCTCATTGGCATGATCCTCCTGTAATGCAGTTGCATTCTGAATCAATCATCATCTGGCTGGCTTTCTGCACAGCACGAACAATGCTTTCATACCCTGTGCATCTGCAGATGTTTCCTTCCAGTCCCCTGCGAATTTCGTCTTCTGAAGGGCTTGGATTATGGGCCAAAATACTGGCTGTTTTCATGACCATGCCAGGTGTACAGTAGCCACACTGGATTGCACCGGCATCGATAAAGGCCTGTTGAATGGGATGCAATTGTCCGTTTTTGGTCATCCCGCCAACTGTGGTAATGTGTTTTCCTTCCATCTCGGCAGCCAGGGTCAGGCAGGAATTGATACTGTCCTTGCCGTTCACGAGGACAGTACAGCCACCGCACTCACCTGATCCGCATCCATACTTGACATCGGTCAGCTTGAGGTCATCCCGTAGCGCCTGCAATAGTGTCCGATTATGAGGGACCTCAAACCGGTAATCTTTGCCGTTGACGCAAAGCGTAATCAATCGGGTTTTCATGTATAATCTCCTCTATGAGTCTATATGTCACTATCATTGTTTTGTGACTACGAATCGGAGCTAGAACGCATAGACCATCTTGAGCATGGTCTGCGGGCCAGTGGCGATATTTTTGGCATTATACTCCCAGTACTGCTTGAGGATCACGCTGAACGGCCCCATCTTCGGCCAGTACTTGAGGCCAACACCGATACCGCCAACCTGACTTTTCTGGTTAAGGTCTTTCACACCATTAAACTCGTCGTCGGTGACCTGCCAGTAGTTGTAGCCGACCACGCCTGTCGTCAGGCCGTTTTTGAAGGAAGAACCTGCAGCATAATCGAAGTGAAACTCTTGGCCGGGGCTGAGTCTGCCGGTCACACCGCTCGGGTGCAGGTAATTGTCATTATCCGTGTTGAAGTCGTACATCAACTTGGCGGAGACATCAAAGCCCTCCTTGAGGTAGGAAACGGCCAGAACAGGCTCAAAGGTCCAGTGGTTTTTGGAAAGGACCTGGGTTGCGGCGTTATTCTTGTCGTAGTTGCCGGTGGGAGCCCACATGTCCAGCGCAAAGACTGCATGCAGTTCCGGACCGAAGTGCCAGCCTAAAACCAGTGGGCTGAAGATGATGTCACCCAGACCCTTGTCGTTGTGATCAAAGTTAAGCGCCGGAGCTGGTACTGGCGATTTCAGGGTGATGTCAGCACTGTAAAAGGGGACGAAGATATGGGCTGCCAGGTTGGCTCCGAACAGTGAGTAAGGGCTGACATAGATCAAGCGCGGCACTTCGGCAAACACGCTGGCGTTGAAATCATTCGGTGGAAGCGATTTGTTGCTCAGCGAGTTTTTCTGAGCCAGAATCATGTAATTCACCAGATAAGTGCCGGGAGGTGGCAGGGCGCCGACCATGAAGTCCTCAGCGCCGTTGGGGTAGTGACCGCCACTGCCGGGCAACCCGCCGGCTAAAGCCTGACCGGCCGGTAACAGACAAAATGTAACGACAGCAAGCATGGCCCGAAAAAAACGACATAGTGATGATATATTCATTGCAGGTCCCCTTTTTGAGTTTGAATAGATCAATGGTTACTAATTTACAACTGCACGGACAATCACCCGCTTGACAAGAACCCCTGCAACCTGATTCCTATAGGCTGCCGTCGAGCGCTGGTCGTCGATGGGAGATATCTCTGACTGCACCGATGCGGATATCATCTCAAGAAGGCCATCGTTGATTGCTTTCCCTTCAAGAATCTTTTCTGTCTGTTTGAGTCGCATGGTCGTCGGTCCGACACATCCGATAGCTAAGCGAGCCTGTTGGCAGACCCCATTATCCATTTCGAGCCGAATAGCCACATTAAGCTTGGCAAGATCCTGACGGACGCGCGTCAGTCGCTGAAAGGTTGTCCGAGTTGTTGCCTTGGGCTCGGGAACCCTGATTTCAACAGCAATTTCATCATCTTGTCGTGCCGTGACATCGTAGGAAAGCCAGAAGTCGTCGAGATCAATGACTCTTTGCCCCGCTTTGCTTTGGAGAACCACCTGTCCACCATGCGCCAGCAGTGCGCAAGAACAGTCTGCGGACGGAGAGGCACGAAGGACGTTTCCCATAACGGTTGCCATGTTACGGATTTGTGTATTGCCGAACCAGAAACCTGACCCATGCAAAGCCGAGTATTTGGCTATGACGACAGGGTTGCTGATAAGTTGGGCAATAGTAGTCTTGGCACCGATCCGAAGTCCCTCTCCGGGAACTTCGGTAATGTAATCAAGATCCTTGAGAGCGGATAAGCTCAGCACATAAGGTGTCATGTGATTCAATTTTCGGGAGTGGTTCCAAAGAGCGGTACCACCGTTCTTGATCGATATCTGGCTATGGTGTTGGGCCAGCATATCGACCACTTCTGTTATGCTTTGCGGCGTGAGAAGCTCAAACTCTGGTAATCCTCGACTGCTCATGTTTTCCCCTTTCTTTGGTAAGCAAACTGTTGTGAGATTAAATCTTATTCAAATAGTTTTTGATATAGATCCCCCCGTTTATTAAGTTCACAACGCAACTTCCTAACATCAGAACGAAGTTATAAGCATTCAGTCAATCTATACAAATCGCATATTGCAAAGCAGAATTCATTTGTAAGATCGCTTATATGACGCCAGGGAATATCCAAAGCGACATAATCATACTAATGAAAGCAACGAATATGCCAAACCGGAGATCAATTAGCAAGCCATTTAAAACAATAGTATATTTGAGTTATGCGACGAAATTCAGCTAAGGGGAAGGGTATAAGAATTATAATGACACTTCTGACTGAAATAGCTTAACTTGCTTAAATTTATGGACATATATTGTTATATAAAATTTTTATACTATAAGATATTTTTGACTGTTTCAACGCAAACTCTTTGGCACAACTGAAGATCAATCCAAGACCAAAAACGATCTCAATAGAATTAATCAAGGCTCTTTGAAGTATTTGAACGACGTTATACAAAGTTACATCTCGAAATCAATAAATATCTGCAGATCAAATTTATGTCATCAACTTGATGTATTTATCGCAATACTAATCATTCCTAAAATCGGCTGTTGAAATCTAAAAATATTGTAACCTACTGATGCTTAACCATATTCACAGTCAGGAGGGCTCACCTAATGGGTGAACTGAATATTACGGTTTCAAAGGACTGTTATTGTGTTCCTGTCGGCACCTTTGCCGGTCACATTCACATAGAATAGGGTCACAATGCAGCCGTCAAGCTGATGGGTCCGCTGCCGTTCATTATGTGTTTCTAAAAGCAAGCGGCCTTTACGAATAGTTTCTGGCAGACTGTCCACTTTGCTATACAAGCCCAAATGCACCGAATATACTGGATGTTATAAGAACTCTTGGATTATCTGGGTCTGACGAATAAAGTATGGATACTGTTCCCGACACTGCCGGTGCTATCAAAAGCAATTGTTGTCGTCTGCCCGATCCCCTCGTTACCTATTATTGTCCGCGCAGCCATTCCCATCCATGGCCCGACCGGCTGACGGCAGAACCCGACCGTCATGTCAACCGGCACAAACGTCCACGAACGGATATCAAGTTCTGCGCTGATTCCGTTTGCGGAATCAATCATCAGGATCAATGCTTCAATCCCAACTGTTTCCTGGCCGGCAACTAGCGGAATTCTGGGTCTGCTCCATACTGTGGCCGGCCCCAGACAGTCGAAACCGCCCTCTGTAAGTCGCCACTCCATTGCTTCTGCATAAGGACAATAGTCAACACCTGGGAAAAATTTCAGTTTTTGCGGACCTGGAAGTTGCGGTAGCACAAAGGAATCCGGTACCGGCTCCGATATCCCGTCCTCTGTTTCAAAACGCCAGGCGTGGGCAATCAGAAACGGTTTCCCCTCAACCAGGTACTGTGCCTTTAACAGTTCGATTCTTTTTCCGCCGCGAACCTTTTCAACCAGTATCTCACACGGCCTGACCGTAACCGATCCCAGGATTTCAATTGTGATCCTGGTGATTTTAAAGTTTCCGGATGAAGGATAAACCCGTAAGGCGTGGGTTAAAAGTGCTGATGGAGGACCGCCATGCTGAAAATCTGCCGACCAGGGTCCGATGGTCGCTTCGGTTGGTTCGTAATGGCTGTCTCCATTTTGAATGAAAAATGCGGACGGCAGTTTAAAATTTTTCACAAGGCGCACCTTATTTTGAAGTTCGGAGAATTATCCCGAATGCCATAATAGTTTTACTGCTTTGATTCGTTCTTGACCAATAAACAAAATTCGGTCGGACCGGCAATAAAAAATCGCTCGGCCCGTGGCCGGTCGGCCGCGAGTTGAGCGATTGTGATGAAGTACACTTTCAACCTACAATCATACTTGACCCTGCGGTTGTTGAAATTACGCTACAAGTTTACTTCTCACTGCCCGGCATCAGACTTTCGACCAGCTCTTCTGTCCAGGGTGTTCCTTTGGCCAAGCCTTGACGCAATTTCACGAAGTCTACCTCACGTCCGGTTTCCTTGGTGCCTTCGTTGAAGGCACGGAAGCCGGTGCGGGCCTCGTTCATCATATTGAGCGCCAGCCAGGCCCGCGAATTTTCTTTGTTAAGATCCCAGGCATGGAGCTTGGGCTTGCGCAGTTCTTCCAGGCTTTTGGTCATGCATTCAGGGAAAGTTTCAATCAGTTTAGCGCACAGTGCCTCAACCTTCTCATCCAACATGCAAAGATCAATCTCGCCTTCCTTGATAAGAGCCTGACCGGCCTTGAAGTCTGAACCGGTTTTGAAGTCACCATGAATAATACGACCATATTCGTCGAGCATCCGATCTGTGACTACGGTCGGGTTGGCAACAAACTTGCCACCCATTTTGAGGGCTGGGACCACGTCACAGACTATCCCGAGACGAGCGGCCTTATGAGCCGAAAACGGTTCACACAGTGTGCCGGACACCATGGCCTGCTCGCAACCGATCATCACCGGTAGGAAATCAGTAGCGCCTCCGATGGCGGCCGAGCCGTGTTTTGGACCTGCCTGGCCGAAGTTCGCCAGATCCTGGGTGATCGTAAAATCACAGGCCATGCCGATCTCCTGGCCGCCGCCGATCCGCATGCCGTTAACCCGGCAAACTACCGGTTTGTCGCAACCAAGGATGGCAGAAACCATATCATTGAACAGACGCATGTACTGCCGGTACTCTTGCGGATTACCGGCATAATACTCGGCATATTCCTTAGTATTGCCGCCGGTACAAAATGCTTTATCGCCAACAGCGGTAAAAACGACAGCATTTACTTCTCGATCGACTGAGGCTCTACGGAAGGCCAGAATAGTTGCTTTCACCATGTCGGTGGTGTAGGAGTTAAACTGCTTTGGATTATTCAGTATAATCCATGCGTTGTAAAGTCCTTCCGCCACGCTGCCGTCACGACGCTTTGCCGGACGTTTCTCATAAAGAACCATACCATCGCAGAGACTCTCCACATCCTTATCGATCAGGTTGTGATCTATCAAATGCGCCGGTGCCGTCCTGGCTATTATTTCATCTGTTTTTGCCATTGTAATGCCTCCTCATTCGTGTGTTTTGGTGAAGCTGATTATATTAACAAATAAACCATAAATCCAAGTATATGCAAACAAGTACCATTATACCGAATTCATGTCAAACGGTTTTTTGTTGTGAAATTATTTTCCTCACACAGGATTTATAACTGCCCGAATTTCATCCCCCGGCCTGACGGTTCCGCAAGTGATGACCTTGGCAAAAATCCCCTCCTTGGGCATGACGCAATCGCCGGCCTGGTAAAAGATCGCGCAGCGAGTGTGGCATTCCTTACCGATCTGGGTTATTTCCAGCAAGGTCCCGCCTACCTGCAGATGGGAGCCGATTGGCAGGGAAACCAGTTCAATACCGTTTGTGGTAATGTTTTCGGCAAAGTCCCCTGCTTTCACATTGAGTCCCATGGCCCGCATTTTGTCAATACTTTCGGCTGCCAGAAGACTCACCTGCCGGTGCCAGTCACCAGCGTGGCCATCCCCGACAATACCGTGGTTTTCACGCAATTCCACCGATTCAACCGGCTTCTTCCGTTCACCCTTGTTTTCGCTGATACAAACCGCTTCGACATGAGCCATGCTGTATTAACCTCCGATCTGTGACATGGTAAAATTCTGATGCTGATACCCTTCACCGGTTATGGAATGACGTTCCGGTTTTGTAGAAACAATTCCTCGCAGTACTTTCGTCAACTGTTCCCTGTCAGGAGGACGCAGAAACGGCAGCAGATCCGTTTTTGTATCAGAAAACAGGCAGCCCTTGGCCTGACCGGTTGATGTAACCCGAATACGGTTGCATTCACCGCAGAAATGGCCGGAAACCGCCGTAATAATACCGATGCTGCCCTGTGCACCGGCAATGCGAAAATCCCGTGACGGCCCGGAAAAAGCGCCTTTATCCACTGGTTCCAAAGTGTATTCGGCGGCAATCCGTTCCAGTATTTCGTTACCGGAGATACAGTAGCGCTGCCAACCATCTTCTTTGATGGCAGGCATGTACTCGATGAAGCGCACTGAATTGCCGGATGACAGCGTTATTTTGGCAAAGTCCAGTATTTCTGAATCATTGACACCACGCATAATCACGCAATTGATCTTTGGCGGCTGGAATCCGGCCTTTTCCGCTGCGACCAATCCGGTCAGCACCCTTTTCAGGTCACCACCGCGTGTGATCTCGCTGAATGTCTGGGGATTTAGTGAGTCGAGGCTGACGTTAAGACGCTGCACCCCGGACTTGCGCAAGTCAACGGCCATTTCGGCCAACAACAGACCATTGGTAGTCAATGCCAGATGCTGCAGTCCTGAAATACGACCCAGTCGTTCCAGGAAGCCGATAATCCCGGCCCGCACCAGCGGTTCACCGCCTGTGATGCGGATCTTCTCAATTCCAAGCTCGATTGCCGATTCGGCGATCAGCAGCAATTCCTCATAAGTGAGCACCGCAGCATGTCCCTTATTGACAATACCCTCTTTGGGCATGCAGTAGAAACAGCGCATGTTGCAGCGATCAGTTACCGACAGGCGCAGATAGTTTATGGTTCTCCCGTAGGAGTCAGTAAGTTCCATGTTTGCGGCACCATTAACGGTTGCAACATATTAACGCTGCCTACTCCTTTGGCTCCGGTTCCGAATGAGATGGTCGATCTGTCAGCGCTTTGTTCAAAACGTACGCTGCCTGCAGCGCCGATGTAGGACAGAGAGGGAAACATTCCTTGCAGTCCCAGCATTCTTTGGCGGCTATCTCCGGAATAAAATTGATCTCTTTTCTTGCCCCTCTGTCTATAAATCCAAGAGCGTTCTTCTTTTTTACCTCAGCACAGTATCTGACACAGAGGCCACAATGGATGCAAAAGGAGGCCTCTTTTTCGAACCGGTTTTTGTCAGCTCCATACTCTTCAGCCAAAGCCTGTAATTGTTCGGAATCCGGAGCATGGGCAAGCATCATCTCCAGCAGCGACTTCCGAATCCGGTCCAACTTGTTGGTTTTGGTTCTCACCACCAGGTCCTGCTCGACCGGGTGAAGACAGGCAGCGACAACGCTGGTCCTGCCACGAGAATCTATTTCAACCGAACAAATTCGACAGCCGCCATAAGGTTCCAGTTGCTGGTGGTGACAAAGTGTAGGAATAGATATTCCAACGCTTTGGGCTGCCTCCAGAATAGTAGCGCCTGCCCGGGCAGTCACATCTCTGCCATCGATCTGTATTTGTAGTTCGCTCATATTTGTTTACTCTTTCTGACTATAATTCTTGCTTCTTCCGGGATAGGAGGCGGAAGTGGTTCGCCGGAAATCTTTCTCACTGCGCCAAAACGGGTGGGGCAAGCCTCAAGACAGGAACCGCACTTGGTACACTTGTCCTGGATTACTACATGGATCAGATTTTTACCGCCATCAATCGCCTCGGCCGGGCATTTCTTGCCGCAACTCATACAGGCCTGGCACTTGTCCGGGTCAATATAGTATGAGATCAGCTCCTTACAGGTATATGCCGGACATTTTTTCTCATTGATATGTGCTTCGTACTCATTTCTGAAGTGACGTAAGGTACTCAGAACCGGATTTGGAGCGCCCTTGCCCAATGCACACAGTGCGGCACTGCCGGCTACTTCGGAAAGCTGTTCCAGAAGTTCGATGTCCCCCTCTTTGCCCTTCCCTTTGGTAATATCGGTCAGGATCTTAAGCATCTGCTTGACGCCTTCCCGACAAGGGACGCATTTGCCGCACGATTCATCGGCAAGGAAACCAAGGAAATACCTGGCGAAATCTACCATGCAGGTTTCTTCATCCAGGACAATCATGCCACCGGAGCCCATCATTGAGCCGGCCTTGGTGAGTTGATCGAAATCAACTGCCATATCCAGCAATGCTTCCGGCATACATCCACCGGCCGGACCACCGGTCTGGACCGCCTTGAATTTCTTGCCGCCCGGAATGCCGCCGCCCACCTTGTAAACGATATCCCGCAGGGTTACACCCATGGGGACTTCAACAAGACCGGTATTGTTAACCTTGCCAACCAGTGAAAATATTTTGGTGCCTTTGCTTCCCTCTGTGCCGATTGAGGTAAAGGCAGCCGCCCCTTTATTGATAACAAGAGGGATATTGGCCCATGTCTCAACATTGTTGATGTTGGTCGGTTTGCCCCAAAGTCCCCTGACAGCCGGATAAGGAGGCCTGGCTTTAGGTTCGCCGACCTTGCCCTCCAGGGATTTAATCAAGGCGGTTTCCTCACCGCAAACAAAGGCGCCGGCTCCCATATGAACCTTGACGACGAAATCAAATCCGGAACCGAGAATGTCTTTTCCCAACAGGCCATATTCCTCCGCTTTCTTGATTGCAAAGGTGACGTTTTCAACTGCTAAGGGGTATTCCTGGCGAACATAAATATAACCTTCATGAGCACCGATAGCGTAAGCTCCGATCAGCAAGCCCTCCAGCACACAGAATGGATTTCCTTCCATCAGTGAGCGGTCCATGTAAGCGCCCGGATCACCTTCATCACAGTTAACAATTACGTACTTTGTATCTCCAGGGGTATTACGGGCAGCTTCCCACTTTATCCCGGCCGGAAAACCTCCACCGCCCCGCCCCCTAAGACTGGCAGCCTTTACTTCGTCGATGACCTGAACAGGCGTCATGCCGAAGAGCACTTTAGTGAGGGCCTGATAGCCGCCAACGGCCAGATAGTCCTCAAGGTTCTTGGGATCAATCTTGGTATTGGGACCGAGAACAAGTCGTTGCTGATTCTTGTAAAATGGAATATCTGATTCACGCGATATTTTTTCGCCGGAAGTCGGATCGACATAAACCAGACGTTCAACAATCTCCTTCTCAATCAAAGTTTTAGATATGATTTCCGGAATATCTTCCGGTTTTACCTGGAGATAACAAATTTCCTCAGGATAAATAACAAGAATGGGGCCTTTTTCACAAAAACCGTGACAACCGGTTTTTCTGACATGAACCTTATCAACCAAACCCTGCTTTTCCAATTCCAGATCGAGAGCTGCAGCAACTTTTTTGCAATGAGTAGCCTGACAGGCAGAACCAGAACAGAGAGTAATACAAGGCTTTTCAGGATCTCTGGATGCGAGAATATCCTTACGTATTTTTTCCAATTCTTCGGTGGAATTTATCCTTGGCATAATCTATCCTTACTCGTAGTTTTTCAACGCATCTTCAATCTGGGAGGGCGCTATATTGCCATGATATTCACCATTAACCACCATTACCGGTCCTAAAGCACAGCAGCCAAGACAGTTGACG
>JBBQCH010000025.1:0-28044 GCA_038318485.1 Geobacterales bacterium | reverse complement strand
ACTTTGCCCGCTGCACCGCCTCGAGTACCCCCTGGGAATGACCATGAGCGGTATCAATAACGATTATGTCGACCCCGGCCTTGATCAGCGCCTCCATGCGCGCCTCCATTTCGGCTGTCGGACCTACGGCAGCGCCGGCTCTCAAGCGCCCCAGGCTGTCCTTGCATGCAAACGGGTACTTTTTGACCTTCTCGATATCTTTAATGGTTATCAGACCTTTCAGGTAACGGTCCTTATCCACCACCAGCAGTTTTTCAACCCTGGTATGTTTGAGGATTTCCTTGGCCTGTTCCAGAGTTGTGCCGACCGCCACGGTCACCAAGTTACGCTTGGTCATGCGGGCAGATATCGGCAGGTCGAAATCGGTCTCGAATCGCAGGTCGCGATTGGTCAGGATGCCGACCAGCTTGCCATCCGGTTTGGTGATAGGCACGCCGGAAATCCGGTAGCGCGACATCATGTCCAGCGCCTCACTGATTTTCTGGTTGGGCCGCATCGTAATCGGATCAACAATCATACCTGATTCGCTCTTTTTGACCTTATCCACCTCGTAGGCCTGCTGCTCGATCGAGAAGTTCTTGTGGATAATGCCAAGCCCACCCTCTCGCGCCATACAGATTGCTGAACGAGCCTCGGTAACCGTATCCATGGCGGCACTGACCAGCGGGATATTCAGTTGTATGTTGCGGGAAATGTTTGTAACAAGGTTTGCATCACGGGGTAAAATCAGAGAATGGGCAGGGATAAGAAGGACGTCATCAAAGGTAAGGCCTTCGATCAGCTTTTCGTAGGGCATATACAGCTCCTCGCGGATGAAAATTTTATAGAAGTTAGTACAGTGTACCGGTCAAGTCAAGGCAAAATGGGGTATACAACATAGTATAAAAGCTCTTTAAATTCATACTAATCGTCTATAATTAAACTGGGCTATGTCTGTCAAAGTACAGTTATCCTGTCAACAGGCTTCCTACCTCGGAACAAACTCCTCCTTCGAAGTAATATTTTGCAAAGCTGCAACAATCAACTTGGCGGCACTCTCCAAATCTGCAAGCGAAACGGTTTCCACCGGTGTATGCATATAACGCAACGGAATTTTGACAAGCGCTGTCGCTACCCCGCCGCGTGAAATCTGCATGACATTTGCATCAGTACCGGTTGCACGAGGTGTGGCGGTATGCTGCAAAGCTATCTTTTCTTTTTCAGCAGCCGATTGGAGCAGATCAAACAGATGTGGATTGATATTGGCACCGCGAGCCAGAATTGGTCCCTTGCCGAGCGAAACCTCTCCGTTGTGCTTTTTCTCGACATCCGGCTGGTCGGTGGCAAAGTCAACTTCGACACAGATCCCCACATCCGGGTTGATTGTGTAGCAGCTGGTGGTGCCGCCACGCAGCCCTATTTCTTCCTGTACCGAAGAAACTCCATACAGATCAACTGACAGCTTCTTGCCGGAGGCGGACACCAGGCGCAATACTTCGGCCACAACAAAACAGCCGGCCTTGTCGTCAAAACCACGTGATGCAACCCGATCACCCTGCAGACGCGTAAATGTACTTTCAAAAGTGACGGCATCCCCAACCCGGACCAGTTTCTGGGCCTCTTTTTTGTCGTGGGCACCGATGTCAATGTACTGCGACTCAAGCTTAACTACAGTCTCACGATCCTTGGTGTCCATCAGGTGAATCGGTTTTTTGCCGATCACACCCGGCAGCGGACCGGCCGCAGTATGAACATTGACCCGTTTGCCAGGCGTCAGATGGGCATCCACGCCACCAACTGCGGCAAAGTACAAAAAACCCTTGTCATCAATATATTTAACCTGCAGCCCGATCTCATCCGTATGGCCTACAATCATGACTCGCGGCAGATTTTTCCCCTTTCCGCCGATGCGGGCGAAAACATTACCCATCACATCGGTGGTCAGTTCATCACAGTGGGGGGTTACATACTCACGAAAGACACGCTGGGCGGGCTGTTCATATCCGGATGGGCTGGGAGCATCGAGTAGTTTTTCGAGAAATTTCAAGGATTCCTTACGCATTGGTTACACCTCGTGAATAGAATATTGAAGATCGGTCAACAGGTTGCATGTGAAACTTTCAGCAGAATTTCTTATGACAAGTTTTTCTATTGCAAGCGATGCTTCCGGCAAAACAAGCGCCTGCACTGAGCGCTCGGCAAGACGCTTCAGATTGCATTTCTTCTGCCCGACTACGTCCGACAGCCGCGATGGGTTGCAAAATATGGTGACATTCTCACCTTGCGACACAAAGCGGCTGACAAGATCATAGTATAAACCTGAACGCACAATTTGCCCCAAAGAGTGGTGCCAGCAGCCAGCCAGCACAGTCTCGGAGGTCAGCCCGTCGTCGGCCTGCAATCCAATCCGGATCACCGGCAGACCGGCCTGCATCGCACGAAGCAGAAGCAGCTTGCAAAGCGAGACACCCTGCTCCAGGCCAAGCGGGAGATAAGTGCCGTCAGCGTAACGCCTCGCCAGTTCGGTTCCTTTGATAACCACCGTCGGATAGATGCGGATGAAGTCCGCCCCGGCGGTAATAATCCGTTCCAGAGACACTAGTGAAGAAAGCGGAGTGTCTCCCGGCAATCCCGGCATCAGCTGCGCTCCAGCCTTCAAGCCATGCCGTTTTATGCAGCGAATGGCGTCCTCGGATTGCACCGCGGCATGCCCACGCCCGGAAGCTGCCAGCACGGCATCATCCATCGACTGGACACCCAGTTCGATCGTACTTACACCGGATTTTTTCAGCCACTCTACCCGATCATCGTCAACATAATCCGGCCTTGTTGATAATCTGACAGCAGCAACGGCGCCGCACGCCAGCAGAGGCTGTAACGGCGCCAGTAGATCGGCCTGAATCTTTTCGGGAAGGGCCGTAAAGCTGCCACCAAAAAAAGCGACTTCAATCGGCCGATTGCCTGCACTGCCCCGCCATCTGACAATTTTTGAAACAATCTCAATCGATGTCGGCAAACTGCCGCACGAACCGGATATTGTTCGCTGGTCACAGAACACGCAAGTGTGCGGACATCCTTGATGACTTATAAAAAAAGGGACCGTGACCGGCTTCACACGATCTGTCCCCCGACAATCCTAATATTTTCAAGTGCTTGCGCAGCAGCGGCCTGCTGGGCGTTTTTTTTTGATTTACCCTGGCCTTCACCAACACAACGACCATCCAGCAGGATTTGAAAACGAAACTGGCGATCATGCGCTGGCCCGGATTCCTCAACCAGCCGGTATTCCGGAATGGAGGCGCCACAAGACGAAAACAATTCCTGCAGCTGACTCTTGAAATCGCGCCCGAGAGTCAGGGTCTCCGGCGCCGCTGCCAGCTCCTCAAAAAGCCGCCTGACCAGAGAACGGGACGCATCCAGGCCGGAATCAAGATAGATAGCCGCCAGGAGGGCTTCCAGCACATCCGCCAGAATTGAATCCTTGGCGCGCCCGGCGGACTGTTCCTCGCCCCGTCCAAGCAAAAGGTAATCACCAATCCCCAGCAGACGGGCTCGGTCGGCCAGCAGATCCTGCCCAGCCAACCGCGCCCTGAGACGCGATAGCTCTCCCTCGTCCCAGTCGGGATAAATGAGGTAAAGCATTTCGGCCAGGAGCATTCCTAATATGGAATCACCAAGAAATTCAAGACGTTGGTAATCGCCACTTTCAGGCTCGTCGGATTCATGCAAAAAAGAGGGGTGAGTCAAGGCCTGAATCAGAAGTGTACGGTTTTCAAAGCGGTGTCCCAGAAGCAATTCAAGTTGTTGCAAATCAATATTCACCAATTCTTCTCCGAAATCAGACTATAGCCATGCAGCACGTTTTTGGCAACCGAAAGTCTTAAAGTGGAATTTGGTTGATAAATCAGGGTCGCTTGCCTATAATTCATCATTTATATTTGCCATACAGGCTATTGCAGAGTTCCGGATGGTTAAATTGGGATATTTCATTACATTTGAAGGGGTAGAAGGGTGCGGTAAAACCACCCAGATCAGGCTGCTTTCTGAACAACTGATGGCCAACGGCTTCGTTGCCACCTTGACGCGGGAACCGGGTGGCTGCCCGATTGCCGACAAGATACGAACAATCCTGCTGGATGCCGAAAACCGCGCCATGTCACCGATGGCCGAATTGATGCTCTATGCCGCTGCCCGTGCCCAGCACGTCAATGAAATTATTAACCCTGCCCTGAAAAATGGTAACATCGTACTTTGCGATCGATTCTGCGATGCGACCATCGCCTACCAAAGCTTTGGACGCGGAATCAACCGGACAATCATCGATGAACTGAATGCACATGCCTGTCAGGGTGTTTCACCTGACCTGACAATCCTGATTGATTGTGATCCGGGAATAGGATTGGCGCGTGCCCGCAGCAGAATCGAATCATCCAGCGGCCCACGTGAAGAACGCTTCGAACTTGAAGAGTTGGCCTTTCACCAGCGTGTGCGGGATGGGTATTTCAGCCTGGCAGACAGCAAGCCGGAGCGTTTTATCGTTATTGATGGGACCGGCACGATTGAAACAATTTCAGCGGGAATATCGGCTCAGGTCCTGACCCGGATTCCGGAGAATCTGCGTGCCGTTCGCTGATATTATCGGGCATGAGAGGATCGTGGAGGTCCTCCAGCGTTCTTTACGAACCGGCAAAACGGCCCACTCCTACCTGTTTGAAGGTGTTCCCGGCTGCGGTCGTAAAAAAACAGCACTGACCCTGATCCAGGCCATATTCTGCACAGTGCTTGCCGATGACGCCTGCGGGACATGCCCGTCATGCCGTAAAGTCGCCGGCGGCAGCCATGCCGATGTTCACGTTATTGCTCCACTGCCTGACAAGCGTGACATCAGTATCGAGCAATTACGGGAAATGCAGCGCACTCTGTCCCTGCGACCCTACGAAGCACCCCGCAAAGCATGCATAATTGAACCGGCTGAGCGAATGAGCGTCAATGCTGCCAACTCATTGCTTAAAACGCTGGAAGAACCACCCGGAGACGCCCTGATAATCCTGCTGACTGAAAATGCAGGAATGCTGTTGCCGACCATTCGCTCGCGTTGTCAGTTGATCAGATTTGCTCCGTTATCACCTGAGCATGTCCTGGCACTGTTAGAACAGAGCGGAATGGACGCAGGGACCGCCAGCCTTCTGGCTCCCATGTCCGGCGGCAGTATGCAGCGGGCGCTGGAACTGGACAACGAATCTCTGACTGCTCGACGCGAGGCCATACTGGTCCGACTGCAGCAGATGGATATCAACCGGATTGCAACGGTTTTTGACGCTGCCGAAGCGTTGTCCGGCAATCGGGATGAGACACTGGAACTTCTGGATCTGCTGATTTCCTTCTACCGTGACGCGGTTCATCTGGCTGCAGGCAGCAGCGAGATTGTAAACAGAACCGTCAGGCCGGCTATCGAATCCATTGCAGCGCGCCGAACATTTCCCCGTAATCTGGAATTATTGGGAAGCATCTGCGATACCCGTCGTGCCGTTCAGAGAAATGCCAACCCCAAGTTGGCCCTTGACCACTTGTTCATGAATATTGCAGCTGAAACCTGACCTGATTGCAAGGCGTAGAAATTATTTTCAGTCCCGGCCTGTCCGGTTTAGGAGGTTTTTTTGTCACAGATAGTTACTATCCAGTTCGCAAAAGCCGGCAAGATGTATGACTTTGATGCCGGATCACTCGAACTTGCCCTGGGAGACCATGTAGTAGTGGAAACCGAGCGAGGCTTGGGGGTCGGTCAGGTAATTCGTCCTCCCCGCGACATTGAGGGCACAGCCCCCGACGGTCTTGTAACAATCAAACGCAAGGCCACTGCTGATGACATGGCAACTCTTGAGCGAATCGCCCTGAAAGAAAAGGAATCCTTCGCCTTTTGCGTAGAGCGGATCATTGAACGAAATATGCCGATGAAACTCGTTAAGGTTGAATATCAATTTGACTGCAGCAAAGCGGTTTTTTTCTTTACCGCCGACGGCCGGGTGGACTTCCGCGACCTTGTAAAAGACCTGGCCCACTCCTTCCATACCCGAATCGAAATGCGTCAGATTGGCGTACGCGATGAAGCCAAGTTGATCGGAGGGATCGGTATCTGCGGCCGCGAACTCTGCTGTTGCTCTTTCCTGCGCGACTTCCAGCCGGTCTCGGTCAAGATGGCCAAGGAACAGAATCTGGCGCTCAACCCAAACAAAATTTCGGGACAGTGCGGACGTCTGCTCTGTTGTCTCGACTACGAATACGACACCTATTGCTGTCTGCGCAAAAACTTTCCAAAACCGGGAAAAAGGGTTCGGATTGCCGCCAACAATGGAGTTGTGGACAAGGTCAACATCCTGACCGGCAATATAACACTCAAACTTGATGACAACAGACTGGTCGTCATCAAGCGCGAAGAGATTCTCGGCGACGGCAGCGTTCTGCCACAGACACCAGTTCCCGATGCAGCAACACAGCGCACTTCCGCGCCGACCCATCCCCGCCCTCAGCAGAAGGCTCATGAAAGGCGCTCAGAACACCGCCGCAAACCGGAGAAGTCGTCACTTCAGTCGCTAATTCAATCACCCTCGACTGAAAGCAGCTCTACCGAAACACCCCAGGCAGCAGTCAAAAAACCTGCTGCTCCAGCACAACAGGACCCTGCCAAAACCGGCCAGCCACGCAAAAGACACCGCTCCCGCAAACATGGCAGCCGCAAGCCGCAAGGCGGCACACCTGACAGCGGAACTCCGTCACCATCCTCAGGAGCTTGATATGAAACCAACCTTTTATGTAACTACGCCAATTTACTACGTGAACGATGTTCCGCACATCGGCCATGCCTACACCACGGTCGCCGCCGATGTGCTGGCCCGCTACAAGCGCCTGATGGGATATGACGTATATTTCCTGACCGGCAGTGATGAGCATGGTCAAAAAGTGGAAAAAGCCGCCATAACCGCTGGCGAAACACCGCTGGAACTTGCTGATCGCGTCGTAAAGCGCTACCAGGCACTCTGGGAGCGGCTGGGCATTTCACACAATGATTTTATCCGCACCACCCAGGAACGTCACAAAAAGGGCGTCAGTGAAATATTCAGCAGCATCCTGGCAAAAGGCGACATTTACCTGGGGGAATACGAAGACTGGTACTGCACCCCCTGCGAAACATTCTGGACCGAGATGCAGCTGAACGAGGGACGTTGCCCGGACTGCAACCGACCGGTTGAAAAGCTCAAGGAAGAATCGTACTTTTTCCGTATGAGTAAATATCAGGAACAACTGCTGGCTCACATTGAAGCCAACCCGGATTTCATCCAGCCCAAAAGCAAGCGCAACGAGATCATCTCTTTTGTCAAAGAAGGCTTGCGTGACCTGTCGGTTTCACGGACCACTTTCACCTGGGGCATTCCGGTACCAGGCAACGATCGTCACATTATCTATGTCTGGTTTGATGCTCTGACTAACTACATCACTGCGCTGGGTTACCCGGACGAATCAGGCAATTACGGCCGTTACTGGCCGGTCAACGTGCACCTGATCGGCAAAGACATCCTTCGTTTCCACGCTGTATACTGGCCGACTTTCCTGATGGCAGCCGGCCTGCCGTTGCCGGAAAAGGTTTTCGCCCACGGTTGGTGGACAGTAGAAGGCCAGAAAATGAGCAAAAGCCTGCAGAATGTAATCGAGCCCAATATGCTGATCGACAAATATGGCGTTGATGTTGTGCGCTACTTCCTGATGCGCGAGGTACCCTTCGGCCTGGATGGAGATTTCTCGCATACGGCACTGATCCAGCGCATGAACTCCGACCTGGCCAATGACATCGGAAATTTGCTGTCGCGTTCCACCGCCATGGCGGTCAAGTACTTTGATGGAGTCCTGCCGGAACCGGCTGAACTGCACGAAACAGATCTGGCATTGAAAAGCAGGACTGAAGAGATGGTTACCATTGTTGATAAATTCATCGATGAACTGGCCTTCAGCAAAGCACTGCAAGCTATATGGGAAGTCATCTCGGCCGGCAACAAATATATCGACGACTCGGCCCCCTGGTCGCTGGCTAAAGACCCGGCCAATAAGAGTCGGCTGGCAACAGTCATGCATACACTGCTCGAATCGCAGCGGATAACTCACTGCATACTTTCAGCCTTCCTGCCGACAACGGCCGGCAAGGCATTGGCTTCTTTGGGATGGACCGAAGAGGTAACAAAAGAAGGGTTTGTATGGGGAGGACTTAAAGCCGGAACCGTGATAACCAAGGTTGAGGCTCTGTTTCCAAGGTATGAAGGTAAGGAATAATTTTCTTAGGGGGAAAGCCTGATCAGGCTTTCCCCTTCTCTACTATATCCAGAAAAAATGCTTCCAGATCTCTCCGTTTTGTTTCCAACAGTGTAATTTCAACCGAATTCTGCGCAACCAGCGCCATGAATTCATTGAAGCTCGCAGCCTGCACAAGATACTCCACAAAAAGATCATTAGTCCGCAAAACCTTATAATTGGCCAGGGCGCCGTGGTTACCAGGATTTTTGAGCGTCTGAACCAGATACCCTTCAATTCCACTGCGCATAATATTCTCTACGCTATCCAGAGCCATCAAACTCCCTTTGACTATCACCCCTACCCGGTCACAAACCTTCTCAACATCGTCGGTAATATGGGTACTGAAGAAAACACATTTTCCACGCTTTTTCAGGTCAAGGATTATGTCTTTCACCAAAGCCCGCCCGATTGGATCCAAACCGCTCATCGGCTCATCGAGAATGTACACCTCTGGGTCGTGAATCAGAGTCTGCGCCAACCCAACCCGCTGCACCATCCCCTTGCTATAACCTCGCATAGGCCGTTTACGTGCATCCCACAATTCCAGCAGTTTCAGGGTTTCATCGCCGCGACGCGACAGCAGGTCATTCGACATACCAAAAGTTTTTCCCACAAAGCGTAGATATTCTTCAGCTGTCAGATAATCATAAAAAGCAGGGTTTTCGGGCAGAAAACCAACCTTTATCCTTGACGCAACGCTGCCGATTGTATCACCCATCATAGTTGCCGAACCGGATGTTGGCTGTATCAGACCCATCAGGCATTTGATGGTGGTACTCTTGCCGGCGCCGTTAGGTCCGAGAAAACCAAAAACCTCACCCTGTCCCACTTGGAGGGACACCTCTTTCAAAGCCTCAACCTTGGCACCACGCTTACCTTTGAACGTTTTTGAAAGTCCATCTATATTTAATGCACTATAACTACTCACTATTTTTTTCCTCCAAATGCAAATTTGCTGGTGGTAACTACCTTGCCATCTGGCTCCAAATAAAATGTTCCACCGTAAGGGTCAATCGGAGCAGGAGTCAACAAACCAGAATTAATTAGTTTATTAAGATTAACCGGTAAGGCCCCACCTGATTTCAAAAAATTGTCCCGCGACAATTCTATCCGATGAACCTCCCTAAAGGCCTTGAGCCGGATCTGATAATTCTTTTTTACGGATAGATTCCTCTCGCCCTTTTCCATTGCAGACAGATAGGCAATGGCAAACTCGGTCTGGCCAGACTCCAGCATATAACGGCCTGCCAGACTTTTATGTAAATCTTGGCCACTCAATTCGCCAGCACGCTTGTAATAAACTACCGCTTTTTTATAGTCTTTGATAAAATAGGCACTATTGAAACCGGCGAAGAATGGTAAATACCAATCCCAAGTGCGGTATTTCATGCCATAATCAAGCAGCTCGTTAGCTAACTTGTACTGTTTAACATCCCAGGTTAGAAACGACTGGGCAAAATAATAGGCATCCATATTATAGGGATCGAGTTGAACGGCACCATGGAGCAGACGGGACATCCCCTGATAATCAGGCGCTTCGGCAATCACATTGACAACCTGCTGTTTGCCCGCTACACCACCAAAGTACATCAGCACTTTCATAACCAGCGATGCGCCAACCAACTCTTTTTGATCGGCACAGAATAACTTTAACAACTTGATACTTGGGACATAGCCCAGTTTTTCCTCAAGCGGCTTGTTACGCATATAGGTCGTAAATGGTCCTATCAAAAGACCATAAGCGAGCAAACTGGTCAAAAGCAATATCAATGGTGTGCGGCTGTTCACTTCATTTCCCTCAGCCCAAACAACAAGGATGCTAAACCCATAAGAATGACAGTATATACAATGAAATAGGCAATTGTTAGACCTAACCCCGGCAGGTTAGGGGCAATACTGTAGATGGCGTTTACATTGAGATCAAACCCAGCCAGATTGGGCAACAGATAATACACCAATGAAGCAATATACTTTGAAAAGGGAGAAACAGCATGGGTAGCTTCTTGTGAATGGGTATACTCATACACCTGCTGGGTAACTCCGCTGGCCAGAAAAGTACTGATAGTACCAAATATCGGCAAAAAAAGCGACGTGCTGACTGTTGACAATAGCAAAGCCACCGCCACCAAGAGTATATACTTGATGGTGGCAAACACAATTGCCAGAACCAGATAAGCCCAGACAATGGGGCGTTCGGATGGATAGATACCCGAGGCAATTTTGATAACAAGGCAGGCCACTGTTCCCAAAACTGCCGAGGTGAGTATAAGAAACAGAGTCAGTCCCAAAAAACGTCCCATAAGGTAAGAACTGCGGCTGATCGGCAGACTCAAGACGCTAAAAGTATATCGACGCTCCATATCCTTCCATAGGGAAGTTGCCCCCAAAAACACTGCCAACAGCAACAGAATAAACGAGATCAGAGAAAGAGAAAGAGTAATTGAGAGTTCGGTTACCTGTCGCATGGAAAGGGATGCAACTGACGGGATAAACAAAAAAAGTACCGCCAGGGCCATAATCCCCTGAAACACGCGATCTCTGAAGATTCCTTTCAAAGTAATCTGAATTATATTTAGCATGTGATGTATTCTCCCGTGCTTACTTAAAATTTTACCAATAGTGATTTAAAATGGCATCTAGAAAAGGTGACAACATAAGATTTGTCACTAACCTATAACATTCATGCCGGGTGAATATAGACCCAATAAATATGGAATCGATATAATAAATTATTAAATAGGCGCAAGGCTCAACATAGTGTCAATTGCTGCAACCCAATCACACCATAGCTCCCTTAGTGTCACAAGGCCAGTACGTTTCTATTCGGTGTGACACCTAGCAAGTTACTACAGCTTCACTGCCAGTTTCCTTGCTGCATCACGATAACAACTGTTAAGAGATTTATTTTTTGATGCTTCTTCAAATGATACTTTAGCAGATTTTCTATTATTTACTAATAGATACAGTTGGCCTAGTTGGTAAAGATGGATTGGGTCTTTTGTCAGTTCGTACCATTTTTTTTGGAAATTGATCATTTTGTTATAAACAGACATTTTTTCAATTTGAGTGGTCATTGTCTGCATTTTGCTGGATTCAAGTTCTATTAGAATTGCATAGATATCAGGATCTTGATTTTTTGCTTTTTTCAATAATTTATTAAGCACCAGTTCTGCTTCATTGTATTTTGCTTGGTGCAAAAGTATACGAGCGTAAAACAGGCTAAAACCATCATACTTAAATCTTACGACCGGCAAGGATTCTGCAATTCGATATTGAACAACTGCTTCGTCATAATACCCCTTCTCGTACAATGCAGTTATGTACAAACCTCGCAACTGTATATATGAATCGGTTTTTTCAACTGAATCCTTGAATATAGAGATATTTGTCTGCCAGACGAGATTACGATTAAACGTGAAGTAACACATCAATACAATTAGAGCTACCGTTGCAATGGCAATAAGTCGGGCATTACGGGAAGAGATTCTTTCTACTATGGGAGACAAATAAGCACTAATGGATAAAATCCATAATGGAGCAGCCGGATAAACATATCGTTCTGCATACGATGTCCAAGCGATGCTATCGAAAGTAAGAGGCAAAACCGGAGCAATCATGCATAACCCGGCTATGGCAAGCATGTCTGCCGGCTTTCGGCGGGTAATCAATACTATTGCCGCACAAAGAACAATAATTCCTAAAAAAGAGAACGCAATATTCACTTCACGTATGACGAGATTTAGTGGAAGTGGTAGGAAAAACTTTTTTACGTAGAAACCGTAAGCTTTAAGAAAAACGGATATCGTATAATTCAAATCATAAAAAAGCAGCTTAAAGGTTCGTGCAACCTGCGATGACTGTGAAGCAAATACAACTTTTCTTATTCCCCAAAAAATACCAATAAATGCAGCCAATGAAACTGCAATTGCCGGTATATATCTTTTATAATTTAAATTTCCAATTGCAACTGCCTTGTTAATTATCACAAGAAAGATTCCATAACAGACTGCAATAGTGATAACAGCCAGATAGTTATAGAAAACAAGCGCTGTCAAAAGCGCAGATACATTAGCCACAATAAAAGCAATACTTCGCAGGTTTAGCAAAGGCTGTTTAATGCCTTGTCCAACTGAACTGGCATTAGCGTTGGACACGCTTTGTTTTGCCCAACCGACAGAAGTAATGTTTGCAGGAAAAGGAGAAACTTTCTCGACTTTACCAAATAAAATAAAAACCATTGCCGGAATAAATCCAACTGCCGGTTCCTTTGATAGTATCCCTAGTAACAGGAATATAAATGCGGAAGACAAATAAAACATTCGCGAAAAATGCAATGAGGCTAAACTTTTAGAAAAATTGCGGTATTTGAATACAAAGTAACAAGAAAGCAGCACAAAAAATGTCGAAAGCAGGTCCGTCCTGCCGGATATCCAGTCAACGGATTCTGTTGCTATTGGGTGAACTGCAAAGAATAAAGACGCAACTAATGGAAACCATTTTTTTGCTCTTATATTTTCGCACGGCATCTCGTGAGCTATTAACATGACAAGAATCGAATTAAATAGATGAAGTAAAATATTTTCAAAATGCATTATTGCTGGATCAAGATCCCAAAGAAAACTATCAGCAAGAAAACTTAAGTGAATCAATGGGCGATAGTACATACCTCCTTGAGAATGAGGAAGGAAGACTGTTGACATACTGAAATTATGAATATTTTCAATACCTTTCAGCATTTCCATGTCGTCGAGCAAACTGACTTCTGCAAAAATGGATGGATAATAAACAACTAGAACCATTGAACAGAGTAATAAGAATTTATACCGATTCGGCATTGGGGTACCTTAAATAATAAAGGCCGACAAAATGTCAGCCTTTATTATTTCCTTATGTTTCAATGGGAATTAGTCGGTCCAGGTACCTGTTGGAAGTGCTGTAGCACTAGGCGTATCGGGTGCTCCAACTGTAGCATCAGATGCTGCTGTATATGCCTTTTTCAATATCTTGGTTGGGTCGCCAGTAAAGGCGGTTCCGCCACCGGTGCCATATTGGAATGTTCCACTCAAATGTGCCGATGTGGCACCATAACTAGTTGCAGTGGAAACAATGTTAATGCCAACTTTATTGGATGGGGAGTATGTGCCTGAACCAATAGTTGTGGAACCAGTAATGGCTGCTGCAAACGAAACCGCTGCTGAACACAAAATCAATGCGAATGATAGAATTAATTGTTTTTTCATAACTTAGCTCCTTTTAATTTACAGTACTGGATATGATTGTGTATCAGCATAAGCTGATTCCATCTGTGTCTTCAGGTTTCGAAGGTCGCTCGAAGCTGCAGAGTTGAACGCTTTAGCTCTATAAGACGAAAATTGTGGGATAGCAATGGCTGCCAGGATGCCGATGATCGCAACAACGATCAAAAGCTCGATGAGGGTGAAACCTTTGTTACTTCTGAATTTGTTGAACATAATGTTTCTCCTTTCGGTTGTGATTTGGCCCATAGCAAATGAGCTCTGTGTGATTTATTACTATAAAATGAAAGCAAAATGCGTACCATTTTTGCATCAAGCCATAACATACAGATTTAAATAGATATTTTACAAACAAAGGAATTAAAAAACACAATTCGAACAGTTATCGTCACTACATGTGCCATTTTACGGTGTATTATTAAAAATTTGGATATTGGGAATGATCATAGTGATATGCTTCCATAAAAGTCCTTAAGTTTCTAAGATCTGAAGATGCAGCCGAATCAAATGCTTTAGCGCGGTACATACCGTATTGTGGTATCGCCAACGATGCGAGGATGCCGATAATTGCAACTACAATCAGAAGTTCAATTAGTGTAAAACCCTTACAATTGTTAGCGCTAAACATAGTACCTCCAAAATCATTGCACTAAGTATTGCAAAAAAAGTGCCGACAGTTACCTGATTAGGTACTTAAGTGCCAGCTCATCACGAAGTCGGTTCAATAGCACATTTTTTGTCACCTTTGTGGTGACAATTTATGTCATGCTGCTTTTTAGAATGAGCTATTGATGATCAACTATTCTCGTTACAAAATAATTTCCCCATATTATTCATCCCCACAATCCAACCCAAACTTTGCCAAGCGATACCGGAAAGAACGAAAAGTCATGCCCAGCAGTTCTCCGGCTTTTTTCTTGGCGCCACCGGTTCTTTCCAGTGCTTTCAGCAGATATTTCTTTTCCAGTTCATCCAGCAACGGCTCAAGCAGCATGCCGTCCTCAGGGATTTCAATATCCGCCGAGAGGCAGGGGACTTTGCTGGTCAACATCTGTTTGGGAAGGCTGCTTTCGGAAATGGTGCTGGAGTCCAGAATCAGGCTGCGTTCAATACAGTTTTCCAGCTCGCGGATGTTACCCGGGAAGGGATAGTTCATCAGCATTTTGAGAGCTCCGCTGGTGATATTCGACGGTGCGGGCTGCTCTCCGGTGCTGTATTTTCTGCAAAAATGCTCTGCCAGAAGAGGAATGTCCTCTATCCGCTCCCGCAGCGGCGGCATCAGCAGCTGTACGACATTGATCCGGTAAAAAAGATCTTCCCGGAAAGTGTTTTCCTTGACCTGTGATTCCAGGTCGCGATTGGAAGCGCAGATGATGCGTACATCGGCCTTGCGGGTCTGGGCACACCCCACACGCTTGAACTCCCGTTCCTGCAACACCCTCAACAACTTGGTCTGCAGCAGCAGCGGTAGTTCTCCAATCTCGTCCAGAAATAGAGTGCCTCCTTCGGCCTGTTCGAAAAGGCCGGGACGGTCGTTGACTGCGCCGGTGAAAGAACCTTTCTTGTGGCCGAACAGTTCGCTCTCGATCAGGTTTTCCGGAATGGCGCCACAGTTGACAGCTACAAACGGCTTTGATTTTCTGGGGCTGCAGGTATGTACAGAACGGGCAGCCAATTCCTTGCCGGTTCCGCTTTCCCCCAGCACCAGCACGCTGCTCAGGCTGTTGGCAACCTTCTGGATCATGCCGAACAACTCACGCATTTTCTGGCTTTTGCCGATTATGCCGCAGAAACTGTCACGTTCCTGAACATCTTTTTTCAGGAGAACATTCTCGCGTTTGAGACCCTGTTTTTCGAGAGCGTTTATTACCAGCTGTTTGATTTCCTCAATCTTGAACGGCTTGGAAATATAATCATAGGCTCCCAGTTTCATAGCCGCCACCGCCTGTTCAGCGTCTGAAAAAGCGGTAATCATCAGCACTCCGGTTTCCGGAGAAAGCTGCTTGATGCGGGACAGTAATTCGATACCACCCAGTCCGGGCATACTGACATCGGAAAGGACCAGATCAAACAGGGCGGTTTCCATCTGACGCAACGCATCTTCAGCGCTACCGGCAACCTCAACCTGATACCCCTCGCGTTCCAGCAGGATCGAGAGAAACTCCCGCATGCTCAATTCGTCATCAACCACCAGAATTCTTATTTTCACATATCCTCCAAAACGACGACTTACCCTACCCTTCGTAAGCCGTCTGCAATTTTTATTTTAACCGCCCGCCAGGCTGGAAACAGACCGGCGATAATGCCAACCAGTAAACAAAAGAGCATATCCAGATAGATTGTAGATTTATCGACCTGAAAGATCGGAAAAAACTGCCCCATGACTTCACCAAATTTCCGCGCCACCGGAAAAGTGAGCACTATCCCGATCAAACCGCCTGTGGTGGTTATAAAGAGCGACTCTCCGAATACCATGCCGATTATATGATGCACCCGGAATCCAAGCGCCTTGAAGATGGCGTATTCGCCGATTCGTTCGCGGGCTGTCATGGCCATCGTATTGGCCACCACTACCATGATAATGACAATAACAACGAAAGAGACGATCCGGATCGCAACCACAATTGCCTCGGTCATTGATACGAAGCTCAACTGAAAAGCTTTTTCAGTTTCAGTCAGGGTCTCAGCTAACGAGTTTTTGAAGGTCGCATCCACCGCCAGAGATACCTCGGCCGCAGACTGGGGGTTTTTCAAACCGATCAGAAAAATACCTGTCTGATCGGCACGCCGGGGGATCGTTTTCCTGAGGGTTTCGTTCAGATAGGCCCAATGAAAGAAGAACTGGGATTCATCGGTAGACTTGTCGATACCGGTGTAGATGCCACGCACCACAAATTCCCAGTTTCCGGGAAAGATGGTTCCTTTGAGCGGTACGCTGTCGCCGATTTTCCATCCAAAACGCTCGGCCAGTTTTCGTCCGATGATACAACCCTTACGATCTGAAATGAACGCCCGCTTTTGTGCCGGATCGAGAACAAATTCCGGATAGAGTGGCAGATAACTTTGCGGCTCGATCGCAAAATTTGGGAAGAAGTTCTTCTCGGTGATATAAACCCCGCCGAACCAGTTGGCGTATGAGACGGACGAGACACCTTCTATCCGCCGGATTCGTTCCTGGTAAGAAATCGGCAGCGAAAACACCAGCGAGACCGCATTGCGGGTGATCAACCGGGTAGCAGATGAGGCGTTGACACCGGCATACCAGGCGCTGACTACCGTCTGCAACAGTCCGAAAGCCAGAATCGCAACCGTAATACCCATAATTGTCAGAAGAGTCCGCAAACGATGGCGGAAGGCATTGCGTGAAAGGAGCTTAAGAAGGAACATCGCTCAGCACGCCTTTTTCCAAATTACGAATAATGTGAGCTTTTTCGGCAGCCCGCGGATCATGGGTCACCATGATGATCGTCTTGCCGAAATCAGCATTCAGCCGCACCATCAACCCCAGTATCTCTTCAGCTGAAACACGGTCCAGGTCACCGGTCGGCTCATCGGCCACAAGCAAGGTAGGATCGGTGACTATGGCACGGGCAATCGCCACCCGCTGCTGTTGCCCCCCGGAAAGCTGGGACGGATAATGCTCCATTCGGTCAGTCAGGCTGACGACAGACAGGGCCGTTTCAACATGCTCATGGCGCTCGCGGCGCGAAAGTGAAGTCAGCAGCAAAGGCAACTCAACATTCTCGAAGGCGGTCAAGACCGGTATCAGATTGTAGAACTGGAAGATAAAGCCGACGTGCGCTGACCGCCAACCGGCCAGTGCGGCTTCGTCCAGCGTTGCTATATCGACACCATCTACGATAATCGAACCGCTGTCGACCGTATCGATTCCGGCAATCAGATTCAGCAGTGTGGATTTGCCGGAACCGGATGGGCCCATAAGAGCCAAAAATTCGCCTCTGGCAATCTCAAAGTTGATCCCTTCCAGCACCGGCACCGCCTGGTTGCCGCGCTGGTATGATTTTGAGACGGAATTGATACGGACAATGATCTGTTGTTCCTGATTTGACGGCATGCCTATTTTTTCTCCGGCAGCGATATTTTAGCGCCATCCTTCAGTTTATCAAGGGGCTTGATTGCTACCTTGTCTCCTGATTTCAGTCCGGAGACCTCAACCAGATCTCCCAGCTTGACACCTCGAACCACTGCTGTGAACACAACCCGGTCACCCTTGACCAGATAGACCCCGGTGCGGCCTTCCGAGGTAACAATGGCAGCCGGATTGATTACAATATGTGCTTTTTTGTCCTCAGGCTTTGCTTCTCTTTCAAGAAAAGCGACTTTGGCACTCATCTCCGGAAAGATACGACTGTCCAGGTCCAGGAAACTGACTTTAACCATGACCGAGGCTTTGCTGCGATCGGCAGTCGGGACGATCGTATGCACGATTCCCCCGAATCGGCTGCCCGGCAGGGCATCCAGCATTATTTCGCAGGGCTGACCTTTTTTGACCTGATAAAGATTGGATTCCGACACATCTGCCTCCACCTGCAAAGATGACATATCGGCAATTGTGACAACCGCCGCCTTGGCATTAGCCGCAGCTCCCAAGGGAGTTATGATATCGCCCACATCTGCATTCTTGGTTAAAACAACCGCATTAAAGGGAGCCCTGATCAGGCTGTAATCAAGATTGACTTTGGCGCCCTGAAGCGCGGCGCTTGCATTTTTGATCCCAGCCTCTGCTCCGGCTGTCAGCGCAGCGGAACTCTTGAAACGCGCCTCGGCCGAATCATACTCGGACTGAGATACGATGCCCTGAGCCAGCAACTCCTTTGTACGTTTAAAAGACCGACCGGCATCCGCCAATTCAGCTTTTGACTGATCCAGCATGGACCTTGAATTCTGAAGAGCAGCTTCGGCCTGACGCACAGTGGCTTCGATATCCCGGTTTTCAAGTCGGGCAATGATTTGCCCATCGGTAACCTTGCTCCCCTCTTCGACTCCGATCCATTCCAGCCTTCCGGTGGTTTTTGAAGCCACGGCCGCCTTGCGCTGCGCGACGACGTACCCGCTTGAATTCAGAAGTGTGAACGACTGGGTTGGGTAGAACTGCGAGACACTGACAGTTTCAATATCCACCGACCGACCGCGAAACACCAGCAGCACGATGATGGCCAGGAAAACAAGCAGAACAGCAATTATTATTTTGCGAGTCCTGTTGCGCCGTGCCCTGTCAGGAGCAATTTGGTGAGTTTTATCTATTTTAAGCTTATCAAGAATATCACTTGGCATAACGGACCTTTATTTGTGAGCTGGTTTTAGCAAAGTGCCATTTTTTGTCATACCATTTTTACACCTGAAAGGAAAGCATTGAAGGTCACTTATTCCGGTTTTAAATCGAAGATGCAATCATGGCGACGTGAATTGAGGCGACGAAGGAATACAATCAGTATGTTGAGGAGCCGAAGACGAGTCAAGGAAGTTGACGCTTTGATTTGAAATTGGAATTTCGGACACAAATAACAATTAAAACTTTTTTTTGTAGTACTGCTGTTTTTTTGAAAATTATATGTTATAAAGATTCAGTTTGATCCGGGGATAACAATCACCGGTTCGCACCATTTCATGCAAGGGGGCAGTACATGAGTGAAATAGTTGATGTCTATGCCAGAGAAATTCTTGATTCCCGCGGGAACCCGACTCTGGAAGTTGAAGTTTTCCTTGAATCAGGTTCTTTTGGGCGTGCCGCTGTTCCGTCAGGCGCATCCACCGGTGAACGCGAAGCGATGGAACTCCGCGACGGCGATAAATCCCGATATCTAGGTAAAGGCGTCCTGAAGGCTGTTGACAACGTCAACAACGTGATTGCCGAAGAGATCATCGGCATGGAAGCTGACGACCAGGTCGGCATTGACATGAAAATGATCGAACTGGACGGCACCGAGTACAAGACCAACCTGGGCGCCAACGCCATTCTGGGTGTATCGCTGGCAGTTGCCAAAGCGGCTGCCGATGAAGCCGGACAGCCTCTATACAAATACATTGGCGGTGCCAATGCCCGCGAGTTGCCGTTGCCAATGATGAACATCATCAATGGCGGAGCCCATGCCGACAACAACGTCGATATCCAGGAATTCATGATCATGCCGGCCGGCGCAAAATGTTTTGCCGAAGCCCTGCGGATGGGGGCTGAAATTTTTCATGCCCTGAAAGGTGTCCTGAAAAGCAAGGGCTACAACACCGCAGTTGGCGACGAAGGCGGTTTCGCACCCAATCTGAAGTCCAACGAAGAAGCACTGGAAGTCATCATGGAAGCGATCGTCAAGGCTGGTTTCAAACCGGGCGAAGACGTGTTGCTGGCACTGGATGTCGCTTCTTCGGAACTTTTCAAGGATGGCAAATACACGTTGGAAAACGAAACCCAGAAGGTGAAGACTCCTGCTGAAATGGTGGATTTCTACGAAAACCTGGTCAACAAGTACCCGATCATTTCGATTGAAGACGGTATGGCCGAAAATGACTGGGATGGTTGGAAACTGCTGACCGATCGCCTCGGCTCACGCATCCAGATCGTTGGCGACGACCTGTTCGTAACCAATCCCAAGATTCTGAAAGAGGGTATCCAGAAAGGGATTGCTAACTCAATCCTGATCAAGCTCAACCAGATCGGCACGCTGACCGAAACTCTGGAAGCGATCGAAATGGCCAAGCGGGCCGGTTACACGACCGTCATTTCGCACCGTTCAGGCGAAACCGAAGACACAACGCTGGCCGACCTGGCTGTGGCCGTCAACTCTGGACAGATCAAAACCGGCTCACTCTGCCGCACCGACAGGGTTGCCAAATACAACCAACTGCTGCGCATTGAAGACGAGTTGGACAGCACCGCCCTCTTCAAGGGGCACGATGTTTTTTACAACATCAAAAAATAACCATCAAACTGCATGACCACAAAGGGCGGAGGAAACTCCGCCCTTTGTGCATCTGACGCAAGAGGAGCCAGCCATGAACAAGACCGAACTTTGGAAGCGTTATTCATCTTATCTCTGTCACTGCCCTGAAATCGGCCTTTCTCTGGATGTTAGCCGCATCAAGTTTGATAACGGATTCCTGGAATCCATGGAACCTGCCATGCAACGGGCCTTCACGGAGATGAAGGATCTGGAAAACGGAGCAATTGCCAATCAGGACGAAAAGCGCATGGTCGGTCATTACTGGCTGCGCAACCCTTCCCTGGCTCCATCCAAAGATATCCGGAATGAAATTGAAGCAGCCATCGAACAGGTACTGACCTTCACCAATCGGATCCATAGCGGTGTCATAACTGCTCAGTGCGGCCAGACTTTCACCGGATTGCTGGTAATCGGCATCGGCGGTTCGGCATTGGGACCGCAGTTTGTTGCTGATGCGCTCTCTTCGGCCAGCAACAAACTTAAACCACATTTCCTCGACAACACCGATCCGGACGGAATTGATCGGGTCTTTGCCGGACTGGGAAGCGACATTTCCCGCACTCTTGTGATCGTCATTTCCAAGAGCGGTTCCACCAAGGAAACCCGCAACGGCATGCTGGAAGCTCAAGCGGCCTATCGTAGCGCCGGCCTGGACTTTGCCCGTCACGCCGTGGCGGTAACCGGTGAAGGCAGCCAACTTGACAAGTTGGCGCTGGCCGAAGGATGGTTGGAGCGTTTTCCGATGTGGGACTGGGTTGGTGGCCGGACTTCAGTGACTTCAACAGTCGGCTTATTGCCGGCCGCCCTGCAGGGACTGGACACCAAACTTCTGATGGCCGGTGCCAGAGAGTGTGACATGATCACCCGCAGAACGGTTACGCTTCAAAACCCGGCCGCCCTGATGGCGCTGATGTGGCATCACGCCACCAACGGTCGCGGTGAAAAGGATATGGTCATGCTTCCCTACAAGGATCGCCTGCTGCTCTTTTCCCGCTACCTGCAGCAGTTGATCATGGAATCGATCGGCAAGGAGTTCGATCGGGATGGCGTCTCCGTCAATCAGGGTTTGGCGGTCTACGGCAACAAAGGTTCCACCGATCAGCACGCCTATGTGCAGCAGTTGCGAGAAGGGGTGGCAAACTTTTTCGTGACCTTTATTGAAGTGCTGAAAGACCGCGACATTCAGTCCATGCGGGTTGAGGATGGCATAACCAGTGGCGACTTCCTGTTCGGTTTTCTTCAAGGGACCCGCTCTGCCCTGTATGAAAAGGATCGTGAGTCAATCACCATTACGGTCAAACAGATTGATGCCTATACCATTGGTGTCCTAATTGCCTTGTTTGAACGAACTGTCGGGCTGTACGCCAGCCTGATCAACATCAACGCCTACCACCAACCGGGGGTTGAAGCCGGCAAAAAGGCGGCCGAAACAGTTATTTCGCTCCAGTTGTCAGTGATGGAATTGATGGTTAAAGAACAGCGCAGTATGAATGCCGGAGAGATTGCCGATGCGTTGAAGATACCGGATGAAGCTGAAACGGTTTTTGCGATACTGCGGCATCTGGCGGCCAACCCGGATCGAGGAGTGAAAGTTATCGGAGACGGATCTCCTGCTCTGTGGAAATTTGCGGTGTAGTTCAAATCATACCGTTTTCAGGTCAAAGTGGGCAAAGCAGGTTAACCTTGCTTTGCCCCCTTCTTTTTTGATTACGAGCCCCGCGGTTTTAAGCGCCTGGTGGGCAGGGCGCTCAAGGGATCATCCGGCCAGGGGTGTTTGGGATAGCGCCCTTTGAGCTCTTTTTTGACCTGTTGATAAGCTCCGTCCCAAAAGCCTTTCAGATCGCGGGTCACCTGGATCGGCCTTCCGGCCGGCGACAGCAGGTGCAGCAGAACCATGATCCTTCCATCCGCAATTGCCGGAGTATCCTTGAGACCGAACAGTTCCTGCAATTTCACCGCCAGCACCGGGGTTTCACCGCTATAATCCAGCCTGATCCGCGAACCGCTGGGAACGACCAGATGCGTGGGCATCATTTCATCCAGGTCGCGCTGCTGTCGATAATTCATGCGCTGCCGCAATAAACAGGCCAGATCCAGCTGAGCCAGTTTCCGGGCATTTTGCGCTCCGCCGATATGCGGTGCAAGCCATTCCTCCAATGTTTCCAGCAGGGCAGCATCCGAAAAATCAGGCCAATCCCGTTCCGGCAGAGCCGATCTAAGCAGAGCTATCCGTCCCTGCAGCAACCGTAGCGATTCGTCCATTGTCAATAATGCCAGGCCAGAACTGCGAACCGCAGCGATCACAGTCGGAACAACCTGTTCTGACGTAGGAACAAAGGCTTCCGATGTAAACCGAACTGCGCCCAACCGTTCCAGTCGAACGGCAACAGCCCGCCCGTCCCGCTCGCTCCAGCTTACGGAAGTTTCCCTGACAATGTGACCGGAACGTTCTTCCCGAACAATTTCCTCTGAAATCTCGGACGCCATCTGGATCATCGCCTCCGATTGACTGCCTCCATCCAGTGCAACTGCAACCAGATATTCGACATCGCACACCGCGCTGCGGGGCGAGAGTTTGGCACCACGACCGTTGGCAAGCAGATACCCCTCTCCCGCACTGCGTCGTCTGGCAACCCGATCCGGATAAGCGGCCAGCAGCACTCTGGCAATCAAATCATCGTCAACCGGCGCCTGTTTCGTATGAGGCCAGTTTTTAACGAGTCTGGCAAGCTGGCTGACAACTCGTTCAACATTTTTCAAGGCACCCAGGTCAAGCCGGTCGTCCATCTTTCCCTGTTCCCGCCAGAACTGCAGTGCCTCCATCCGGTCGGAAACGTCCGAATGGCTGGCCAGTTTTGCTTGATCTGTCCGGGAAATCCGGAAGAAATCCCGTTCGGAAAGCAGTGCCGCCAAGTCACATCCAAGCTGGACGCAATGCAGTTCTCGCGAGCGGAGCAGCAGCCTCCCCAGCCGCGGGTGCAGCGGCAGCCGCAGCATTTCGTTCCCTTTTGATGTGATGCGTCCGGCTTCGTCAAGCGCATCCAGATCAACCAACAGACTGCGTGCCGCCGCGATTGCGGCAGCAGGCGGCTGGTCCAGCCACTGCAGAGCAGAATGATCCGCAGTGCCCCATCCGGATAGTTCCAGCAGCAATGAAGACAGGTCCGTTTCAGATATTTCAGGGGGAGTATGAGGAATCATGGCGTTCAGTGTATGACGACTGAAGAGCCGATAACAGATGCCTGGAGCCAATCGGCCCGCCCTGCCCTTGCGCTGTTCGGCCGAGGCACGGGATTCACGGATTGTGACCAGCCGGTTCATGCCGGTGGCCGGATCAAACTTCAGACGACGTGACAGACCACTGTCGATGACGACCCTGACGCCTTCGATGGTCAAGCTGGTCTCGGCAATACTGGTCGCCAAAACAATTTTACGTTGTCCTCCTGGTTGGATCGCCTTTTGTTGTTCATTAAACGGCAGATCTCCATAGAGCTGGCAGACCGCCACATTCCGGGCTGCCAGACCGGATTCAGCCAGGCGGGCAGCACAGCTGCGGATTTCACCGGAACCGGGCAAAAAAGCCAGAATATCCCCTTCGGTTTCATTCAGCGCCTTATGGATGGCAGCGGCCATCTTCTGCGGAAGACTGGCATTATCCTGATCCTCAAGATATATCTCTTCCACTGGAAAACAGCGCCCTTCCGAACTGATCACCGGTGCATTATCGAGCATGGCTGCCAGCGGTTCAATTTCCAGAGTGGCCGACATGATCAGAATTTTGAGATCGTTCCGCACCTGCTGCTGCACATCCCGACAGAGCGCCAGGCCCAGATCGGCATGAATGCTGCGCTCGTGAAACTCGTCAAAGATGACCATCGCCACCCCTTCCAGCAGCGGATCATTCTGAATGCGGCGAGTCAGTATCCCTTCTGTTACGACCTCAATCCGGGTGGCGGCAGAGGTACGGCTGTCAAAGCGTATCGAGTACCCGACAGTTTGACCGACCTCTTCACCAAGAGTGCTCGCCATCCAGCGTGCAGCTGACACTGCTGCTATTCTGCGAGGTTCAAGCATGATGATACGTCCGGCAGAGGATGGAATTAGTGTCAGCAGTTCCAGAGGGACCCGGGTGGTTTTACCGGCACCGGGCGGAGCGTGAAGAAGCAGATTGGGGTATATACTGATTGCAGAAAGGAGTTCTGGAATAATGTTGTTTATAGGTAATTGGCTCATGTACTTAAACTACTACCGTTAATAATAGTAATCAATAGATTGCATTAGTTTATTAATCGCTTTGCGAAGTTATATTTGTTATAAAATGGCATCATTACGCTGTTCTTTAATTATCTAACCAGAGTTTCTGCGGAGTTATACTGTCCTTACCTGGAGCGAAGAATAGTATGTTCTGGTGTCAGTTTCAGATTTCGGTTGCGGCATCCCGGAGGAAATCCGGCAACTGATTTTTGAACCGTTCTTTACCACCAAAGAGGTCGGTAAAGCTACCGGCCTGGGGCTTTCCATCAGCTACGACATCGTGCATAAACATGGTGGAAATACAAGTGTGAAAAGTGAAATTGGAAGCGGTACGACCTTTATTGTCAGGTTGCCGGTAAACGGATCGAAAGAGCAGAATGAACAACACGTTTGATGAGTGGCGCACTCTGATATTTACAATTATTACCAGAGAGAGCGCCGCTGTCTATACAACCGACTCGACTTGATCTGTCCGTCATAGCCGGGTAAATCCTTGATTGAGAGGTATAATGAAAAAGGCCAAATCAGAATCAATCCTAAAATCATCTCAAGGTGCAACATTAATGGATAAACTATCCAGCGAAAAACTGTTGGACAGCCTTTTCGACGGAGTTTATTTCGTAGACACCGAGCTCCGCATAACTTTCTGGAACGCCGCCGCTGAACGCATATCCGGCTTCACCAAGGAAGAGGTGATTGGCAGTTGCTGTGCCGACAACCTGCTTCGGCACATTGATTCGAGTGGCCGGGCACTCTGCCTGGATGGCTGCCCGCTTTCCGCCACAATAAGTGATGGGAACACACGCGAATCGGCCGTGTTCCTCCACCACAGGCTTGGTCACCGGGTTCCGGTTTCAGTACGAACATCTCCGGTTCGTGATGAAGATGGCAAAATCATTGGGGCCGTTGAAATTTTCAGTGACAACTCGGACTCAATGCAGATTTTGCACGAGTATGAAAGACTGAAACAGGATGTTTTTCTGGATTCGCTCACCGGTATCGGCAACCGCCGATACGGAGAAATGACTCTGTCTACCAGAGTTTACGACCTGAAAACCCATGACATTCCCTTTGGACTATTATTCATGGATATCGACAGGTTCAAACTATTCAACGATCAATACGGCCATAAAACCGGTGACGATGTGCTGAACATGGTGGCCAAATCAATTTCACTCACTCTTCGAAAAATGGATGTTGTAGTACGCTGGGGAGGCGAAGAGTTTGTCGTTATACTTCCGGGATCAGACAAGGTGATTGTCAAGGCGATCTCAGAGCGCATTCGCGTATTGATTGAGCACAGCTTCTTAATGGCTGGAGATAACAGATTGAATGTGACTATTTCGATTGGCGCCACCATGTCACAGGCAGACGATACGGTTGAAACTATAGTTGAACGGGCTGACAGACTTATGTACAAGAGTAAAAATGAAGGCCGCAACCGGGTTACGACAGATTAATATCATGGGAAAGCTCGAAATCAATTTGGTCCGAACTGGAAGGTTAATGATCATGACCTTATATTTGCCATCCGGTCTGCTCTCAAAAATACGACCTTGAAACGGAAAACCGTCAACTTTTGGCAACAATCAAACAGCAATCGCTTGAGATAAAGCCACTTGAAAGACGCTACCCAGGTATAAACAGGGTTGAAAAAGATAGTAGTGGTGTGTTTGTACTGCCAGATATTTCTGATGATGAGATAAAGAATATGCTTATGGAGTGTGAAAGTGAGAAGCTGAGTTGAATCACCCAATTATTGCATCCACTAATTTCGTAACTGCATTCATCCCGCAAGGCAGTTTAATGTAAGCTCTGATTTGCCGGACAACAACATGTCAACCAGTTCTACTCCCTGCATAAAGGAGTGATCCATGTTACCAACCTCGTACTTCCAGGCTCCGAAACGTCCTCTGGAAAAAATAGATATGGATTCCAGATATGGCTGAATCGTCGCAAGTGCCTTATCGCGCCCCAAAGTCGGAACCGGATAGGAATAAGGAATATCAATCAGATAACGGCTTGCAACATGCTGCCTTTGTTCTTCATCAATCATGCCACTCGCAACGAGTCCCTGAAGTGTAGATTCAATTATTTTTGTCTTGTCTTCCGGCTTATGCGACGAATAAGTTGTCTCGCACATCAGTGAGAAATAGCGCTCTGTGTCACCATCTGGAACGTTAAAACGTGAATAGTTATGAAAATTAGTGACGCGATAGAAAGGTGAAGTATTATCTGGGAAATACATCCAGCACTTGGAGTCGTCACGCCTCCCCTCAAAACCAAGTCCCACAATCAATCCGCCAATGTGAACCAGACCACCTGCAGCATCAGCTATCGGTTCAGGAAGCGAGCGACATTTTGAAATCAGCTGATCAAGCGGAGAGGTATTGATCAGCACATCATATTGTTCAATCCTCCCATTGGAAAAGGTCACTCTCTTCTGGTCTGGATCAATGCTTGTCATTTCATGCTGAAGGTATATTTTTTCATGTAGCGATTTAGCAATACCTTCGTATATAGCTCCAGTACCGCCATATTTTGGAAATCTGAAGACGCTGTTAGGTCCCCAGCTCAGGTCGTCGAGCTGTTCAGCAATGTTTCGTTCGATTCGGGCCAGATCAACCACACTGACCCGTTCGGCGATCCATTGTTTACCCATCGTCTCAAGCGGCACCCCCCAAACCTTGCGGTTGTAGGGTTCCATGAAGTGTTTCACAATACCACTGCCGAATACCGTATTCATCCAGTCTCTAAAATTTGAGGTCTGAACAGGGTTTCCTTTTAGATTGCGCAAACCATCAACGCACTCTTCAAGAGCATGGTCAGGCAGATAGCGTACATTGTTCTGAAACGGGTACGGCACCCATCTCTGAAGGATACGGATCCAACTCTCCCGTTGGTGTTCATAGTATTGATCGCCCAGCGCCTTTGAAACGGCTTTATCGAAATAATCGTAATGGGAAAAGAGCACATGCCCTCCGATATCCCAGGTAAAACCTTGTTTATCTAGAAAAGAGGCAGAAAGACCACCGACGTAGCTGTTGCGCTCGAACAGCTGCCAGTCAGTGTGGTCAAGTTTGTTGAGGTGATAGGCGGCACCAAGGCCGGTGGGGCCGGCGCCGAGGATGAGAATTTTCATCAGGAGGGATCCTTTGCAAGTTTAGCTATTTTCAGTGCGACAACCCAAGTCGGGATGAGCAGCAATGTCGCAAAAAGCTTGCCGAACATAAATGCAACCGGCAACTTCCACAGCCCCT